>DAOPYA010000028.1:0-41724 GCA_035352635.1 Candidatus Rifleibacterium sp. | reverse complement strand
AACTGCACTGTTATGAAGGAGGGTTTTACAGCCCTCCTTCTCTGACATAAAAAGACTTGCAGCCATCAATGAAAAGAAGCTCGACAATCAATTCGCCGGCCAGACGCCAGAACCTGCTTCTGGCGCTGCTGGCAGCGTTGCTTCCGTGCCTTTTTCTTGCGACTGGCTGTTCGGGTGGCAGTGGCGGCGAAGATGGTTCAGGCAAGGTAATTCTAGAATTCTGGAACACCATGGAAGGTGCTGAATCCCGTGCCATGCCGGCGATTATCAAAGACTTCTGCGCCGCGAACCCGGGCATTGAGGTTAATGAGGTATCGGTAGAATTCTATAAGGCCCGCGAAAAGTTCAAAGAAAGCATCAAGGCCGGTTCTGGCCCAGATCTTTTGCGTGCTGACCGCTTCTGGGTCAATGATTTTGTTAACAGCAGCTGCATTGCCGAAATTGCTGAAAAAGAGATCAAAGAAGAGCTTGACGACATGGTGCCGATTGCCCGTGGCGTCATCACCTATAATGATAAATACTGGGCTTTGCCGCTGTCTGTTGATTGTCTTGCCTTGTTTTATAACAAGGCGCATTTTGCTGAAAAGGGCATTCAGGTGCCCGCGAATTTTGACGATTTTTCGGCCGCCGCTGCTACTCTTACTGATTCAAATCTCGGTCGTTATGGCTATTTTATCTACCCGAACGGCTGGTATTTCGAACCATTCTTTTTTGGGTTTGGCGGCCAGTATTTTGGCCCCGATGGTGCGCTGGCCATTAATTCAGACCCGGCCCGCAAGGCGATGGAATTTCTTCTGCATCTTAAAGACGGCCTGAAAGCCGTGCCACCGGTTAATCTGCGTTCAAACGTTTATCAGACGATGATGGGCAGTTTCAGCAGTGGCCAGGTCAGCATGATTTTTTCGGGGCCGTGGGCGATTCGCACGGTAATCGCCGGCAGCGCATTTAAAGACAATAACAATAACCTTGGCATAGCTCCACTGCCACAGGGGCCCCATGGCAGCTTCTCGCCGACCGGCTGCCAGACGATAGTAATCGCCAAAACCACTAAACATCGCATTGCTGCCCTTAAATTCGCCCGTTTTCTGTTCAGCACAGAGGTTCAGAAACGTCTTACCATGATTAATTTCGGTCTGCCAGCCAGGCGCACCGTATTTTCAGCTCCAGAACTTAAAAAAGATCCTTATCTGCAGACCTTTATCAGACAGTTGCAAACCAGTAGAAAAATCATTAACAGCCCCTGGCGCGGCGAGATTTACGCGCCCCTCGGCGAGAAGCTCAAGCAGGTTTTGAACGGTGACCTCACCCCCGAATATGCTTTGAACGACTTTGCCAACGAATGGAAGAATAACCACCGCTGACCTGATCATGGAGAATCAATGCCGGAACACCTGACAGCCTCACTCCTGATTGCCCTGATCGGTGGTATTGTCGATCTTGATTCGACTGCGACCTGGCAGTTCATGATCTCACAGCCAATCGTGGCGGCGCCTTTGACCGGGCTTTTTCTTGGCGGCATTTACGGCGAAGCTGCTGCCGGGCTTAAGCTCGGGCTGATGGTTGGCGTCATTCTGCAGCTTCTCTGGATCGAGCAGTTGCCGCTCGGCATGAATGTACCCCCTGATGCTGCTCTGGCATCGGTGCTTTCGGTTGCCCTGGGCTTTATCTCTGGCCATTCTAACGAAAGCTATTCGGAGCGCGAAGTCTGCTACACAGTGGCTTTGTTACTGTCGGTAGCGCTCGGCCTGCTTGGCCGCAGCCTTGACATGTTCGTCAGGCGCCTGAATACAAGTCTAGATACCTGGGTGTGTCAGAAGGTCGAAGACAACTCTCTCTGGGCCATTGCCCTCGGGCACACCCTTGGGGGTGTGTTTACTTTTACGAAGGCCTTTGTTTTTTGTTTTCTGGTGGTCTGGCTAGGGGTTGAACCATTGAAATACTTCACCCAGTCACTCAGTTTTAAGCATGGCAGTGGTTTTATCGTCGTGCAGGGTCTGTTGCCTGCCATTGGCTTTTCGGTGCTCGCCAGCATGGTTCTCAAGAGTCGTGAAGAAATTCGCTACTTTGTCGGCGGCATCATCGCTTTTACTCTGTTGCCCGCCAAGCTCTGGCTCGGTCTTGGGGCGGCCCTGGTCGTCATGTATCGAAACCGCCCGGCGGGGGTGAAAAAATGAGAGCACTGCCGCGCCTGCTCCTCGCCCGCATCGCCTTTCGCAGCTTTTTCCTGCAATCCTCATGGAATTACCGGGGCATGATGAGCATGGGTTTTCTTTATTCAATCAGACCGGGTATCGATCAGCTGCATAGCCCAGGCCCAGCCAGAGAAGCTGCTTATATGCGCCATCTTGAATATTTTAATACCAACCCATATTTCGCCTCGGTGGTTATGGGGGTCACGCTGGCACTTGAAGAGCGTCTAAGCCATGGTGAGATCGGTGAAGAAGTCATTCACGATACCAAGGAAGGTTTGATGACGGCCTGCGCTGCCATCGGCGACGGCCTCTTCTGGGACAGCTGGCGCCCGTTTGTGGCGGTGGTGGCGTTGATTTTTGCCTTCGGCAATTACCTGCTCACCCCGCTGATTTTTCTGGTGCTCTACAATTTACCGCATCTCTATTTCAGATTTGCCGGTATTTTCTGGGGTTACCGCGAAGGAACGCATGTTATCAAGACCCTGCGTCAGTTCCAGTTTCCGCAGATCAGGCAGAATCTGCGACTCGGTACTATGGTTCTGCTCGCTTACCTGATTCCGAATCATGTGAACGTGCATACGCCATTTTTGTTGACCAATCTGCCGCTTGAGTATTTCTATTTTGGTGAAAAGGTAGTTCAGGGATTGGGAGCCTTGCTGCTCGTTACTCTTGGCACTGTTGCCTATCGTGCCCGGGTTGATGTGCTGCTGATTTCCTTTCTGCTGATGGTATGTGCCCTGGTGCTCTACCACTGGGGAATTCTCATATAAGGATTAAGCATGAAGCGAAAAGAAGTTGAAATCAGAAACAAGCTGGGTCTGCACGCGCGGCCAGCTTCACTCGTGGTGAAACTGGCCGGTAAGTTTGAATCAGAGATTCAGCTGATCAAAGAAGACACCGAAATCAATGCCAAAAGCATTCTCGGAGTTATGATGCTGGCTGCCGGCCCGGGTCAGAAAGTCACGATCACCGCTGACGGCAGTGATGAGATCGAAGCGGTCGATGCGATTGCTTCATTGATTGACAGCGGATTCGGTGAGGAAATGGCCTGAAATGTCTGAAAAACTGCAGAAACAATCGGTAGTGCTGACGGGAATTATCGGCTCGAGCGGCACCTGTCTGGCCCGCAGCTATGTGTTTCGCAAACGCATAGAGGTGAAACGCACGCCGATTGAGGAAGAGCAGGTCGCCGGCGAACTCGAAAGGCTCGAAGCGGCTGTTAAAATGACGGCTGACGATATTCAGGGGTTTCGGCGTCGCGCCGAAGAGCGGCATGGCGAAAAGTACGCTGCCATATTTGATTCACACCTGTTGATGCTTGAAGACCCTCAATTCAAACCGCAGATGATTGCACGCCTGAAAAAAGAGAAGGTCAACGTCGAAAGCATCGTCAGAGATACGGTTGATCGCCTGCATAACATTTTTGTCACCATTGAAGACCCGTATCTGCGTGAGCGTGCCATCGACATCAAAGACGTCGGAGATCGCCTGTTGCGTCATCTCATGGGCCTTGAAGGCCCGGCTGCCGAAATCGGCAACGAGCCTTATGTATTGATTGCCCAGGAAGTAACGCCCAGCGAAATTCTTGATTTTGCCCGCGGTGAGCTTAAAGGTGTCTGCCTTGATACGGGCGGTGCCACCTCGCATGTCGCCATTCTCGCGGGTGCGCTGGGTATCCCATCGGTTTTTGGTTTGACTAATCTGTCGCTGGTGGCCCGCACCGGCGATACCGTGCTGATTGACACCCGCAAGGGCTGCCAGGTCATGCTCAACCCCGACGAAAAAGAGCTGAAGGCCTACAAGGCTGGTTTAAAACAGCGCAGCGATAACCTGCCGCTTTCTGATACCACCGCCGATGGTTTTAAGGTCAAAATTGGGGTAAATGTGGCGCGTACCGAAGAGCTTGTATTGTTAAAGCGCCTTGATGTCAAACGTATCGGCCTGTTCAGAAGTGAATTTATTTTCATGGAAAGCATGGACTTGCCTTCAGAAAAATTTCAGTGCGATGTTTATACCAGGGTTGTCAAGGCAGCCCCTGATCAGGCGGTGTTGCGTAGTATCGACATCGGTTCTGACAAGCCGCTGCGCTATGTGCCGCTTGCCCGTGAGGAAAACCCCGCGATGGGCTTCAGGTCGGTTCGCTTTTCGCTGGCACGCCCAGACATTCTGGTTCCGCAGTTGCGCGCCATGATCAAGGCAGCGCAGCATGGTAACTGCCGGATAATTTTTCCGATGGTGGCGGTGCCGGCAGAATTGGCCCAGATTGCCGCAGTTTATCAGCAGGTAATCGATGAACTGAAGCCGGCAAAGGTTCCTGAATGGGGTATCATGCTCGAAGTGCCTTCAGCAGCTTTTATGCTTGAAGAAATCAGCAGATACACAAAATACATCAGCCTTGGCACCAACGATCTGTTGCAGTTTTTCTATGCGATCGACCGAACTAACGAAAAACTGGCCGGCCTTGCAGACCACATGTGCCCGGCTTTTCTCAGATTTCTCAATACCTGCATAAAAGATGCGCAGCGACTGGATATCAAGGTTGGAGTCTGCGGCGAAATGGCATCTGACGCGGCTGGGTTCGTTGCTTTGCTCGGCCTTGGCATCGAAGAATTCAGCATGCGACCGGCGGCCGTCGAGACCATCAAGGCTTTATTGCCCAGAATCAACCGCGCAGCGCTCCAGGAAGAGATTGAAGGGCTTTTGCAGTCAGGCACTGCTGCTTCGGCCATAAAAAAGCTCATCGAACCGCCTGCATAGGCGAATTTATGTTCTGACTGGGTGTGCCGAATTTTCAGCTGAACAAACTGAAGATATCAATGATGACGCTCAAAAAGTCGAGAACCTCAAAAGCAATCTTGAGGGTTTTGCCGACCGTGATCAGGGTTGCCATCAGAAAGCCCCCCAGACTTATCAAAAAGGCCCGGGGGCCGAATACTGCGAACAGAATAGCGATTACCAGAAGACTGATGCAGGTGGCTAACATATTTTGCCCTCCAGATGCCGTTTTCTGTATTACAGCAAGCGGCATGCCATCGCCAGAATCGTCTCCTGGTAAGAGATTGATTCAGCAGAGGTGCGACATCTTTGCCGCTGGTGCGACCGAAAGTTCATGGTTGTATCAACCCAGAGAGTTTAACGGGCCTTTTTTTGGGCGGCGGCGAAGAAACCTTTAAATAGCGGGTGAGGGCGCATCAACCGCGATTTGAATTCGGGGTGGAACTGACAGGCGATGAAGAAAGGGTGATCTTTGATTTCGACAATTTCGACCACCTGTTCATCGGGGCTGGTGCCGCTGATTGTCAGACCTTTGCGGGCAATGCGGGCTCGGTATTCGCTGTTAACGGCATAGCGGTGGCGATGCCGCTCATAAATCAGCGTGGTATCGTAGAGTGAGGCAGCCAGAGTCTTCTCGGCAATGCGGCAGGGGAGCGCTCCCAAGCGCATACCGGCACCACTGGTGATGTTTCCGGGTTGGCCACCGACACCGAGCATCGTGATGACCGGGCTGGGTGCATTGAATTCAGATGAGCCGGCGTCGGCGATGCCGGCAACGTTGCGGGCAAACTCAATGACCGCGCATTGCATGCCGAGGCACAGGCCAAAGAACGGCATTTTGTGCTCGCGGCAATATTGAACAGCGAGAATTTTGCCTTCAATGCCGCGTTCGCCGAACCCGCCAGGCACGATAACCCCGTGCAGATCTTTGAGCAGACTTTCGGCGCCATCGCGTTCAATCTGTTCAGATGCGACCCAGACCAGATCGAGTGCCGCGTCTAAATGTGCGGCAGCGTGATGCAGGGCTTCGATGACACTCAGATAGGCGTCGGCCAGCTTCATATACTTGCCGACCAGACCGATGCGAATTTTTTCAGCCTGTGGGTTCTTGAATTTTTTAACCAGCTGCCTGACTGGCTCCATGTCTGGTTCAGCAGCACCAAGGCGAAACCGCTTGAGAACGATTTCTGAGAATCCCTGCTTTTCCATTTCGACTGGTATTTCATAGAGGCAATCGACATCTTTGGCTTCGAGCACGTTAGCTTCGTCGATGTCGCAGAACAGCGAGATTTTGGCACGCACTTCGCGGGTCAGAGAACGACCGGTGCGGCAGACAATCAGATCGGGCGCCAGGCCAATGGCACGCATTTCCTTGACCGAATGCTGCGTTGGCTTCGACTTCATTTCGCCAATAGCCTTTGAATAGGGAATATAGGTGACATGAATGTAACAGACGTTGTCGCGACCGACATCGCTGCGCATCTGCCTGATTGCTTCGAGATAGGGCAGGCTTTCGATATCACCGACTGTGCCGCCGACTTCGACGATCGTCACATCGGCGTCGTTGATCGTTGCGGCTCTGACAATGCTTTCCTTGATGCAGTTGGTGACGTGCGGAATAACCTGCACGGTGGCGCCCAGGTAGTCACCACGTCGCTCTTTGGCGATTACCGTCGAATAAATCTGCCCGGTGGTAACGCTGTTGCTGCGGCTCAGGTTAATGTCGATGAAGCGCTCGTAATGGCCAAGATCAAGATCGGTTTCGGCGCCGTCTTCGGTGACGAAGACTTCACCGTGCTGGTGCGGGCTCATGGTGCCTGGGTCAACGTTCAGGTAGGGGTCGCACTTCATGATGGTAACGTTGAGGCCGCGAGCCTTGAGCAGCATACCGAGAGATGCGGCTGTTATGCCTTTGCCGAGCGAAGAAAGCACTCCACCAGTAATAAACACATAATGCGACATTTTCATTCTCCTGATCTTTCAGCAAGTCTCGACAAAAAACTAAGCATGGCAACGCCAGATCAAATTCAGATGGCGCGTCTGGCGAGTTCATTTCGAACTCTTTCGAGGTCGGCTGCGGTATCGACGCCGATTGAATCACGCGCAGCCGGAAGCACCCTGATCTTGATGCCGTAATAGAGCGCCCGCAACTGTTCAAGACTCTCGATTTTTTCAAGGTCGCAGGCAGGCAGTTCAAGTAATTTCAGCAGTGTCGAACGCCGGTAGCCGTAAACGCCGATGTGCTTGCGTGGTGCGAACAGTTCTCTGAGGCGCGGGTAGGGCAGAATGCTGCGCGAAAAGTAGAGGGCATCGTCATTGGCATCGACGACGAGCTTTACGGCGTTTGGGTTATTCTCATCTTCAGGGCGCAGAGGGTATGCCAGGGTTGCCATGCAGACCGCCTGGTCGGCAAAGGCTCCGGCGACCCGCCGCAGGCCTTCGCCGTCGATCAGCGGTTCGTCGCCCTGAATGTTGACATAGACGTCGGCCTGGGTGAGTTTGGCCACTTCGCCGATCCGGCAGGTGCCCGAGGGCAGTTCAGGGTCGGTCAGAAAAGCTTTGAAGCCGGCTTTCTCGACTGCCTCGACGATGCGTTGTGAGTCGGTCGCTACCATAACCTCGTCGAAAGCGCCGCTCTGCATGGCAGTGCGTGCCGTCATCACCACCAGCGGGGTGCCACCGAGATCGGCCAGCATTTTTTCGGGCAGTCTGGTTGATGCCAGCCTGGCAGGAACAACTCCGATTACTGAATAATTACGATGGTTATTTGCCGTTGCCATTGTTGAGAATTCCTGTGGTCGAATGACCTTCGAGCAGGGGAACGACCTTAACCGAACCGCCATGGCCGGTAACCCAGTCAGCGCCCACGATGGTGGCCGGTGTGTAATCGCCGCCCTTGACGAGAATTTTTGGAGTCAGCGCTTTGATAAGGTTCTCTGGCGTATCTTCGTCGAAGCCGATAACATAATCTACGCATGCAAGAGCGGCTAACACCATGGCCCTCTCGGCAAACCGGTGATAAGGCCGGGTCGGCCCTTTCAGTCTTTTGATCGAATTGTCGCTATTCAGGCCGAGAATCAGCAGTTCGCCTGCTTTTCGCGCTTCGTTGAGCACGTAAACATGCCCAGGGTGCAGAATGTCGAAACAGCCGTTGGTAAAAACCGACTGATAGCCACTTATAGCGGCTGCCAGCGCCGGAATTTCATCGGAGGTGAGAATCTTGTGCGCCGGCAACGCAGGTGCCGGTGCCTGGCCGGGAAAAATCTCTTCTTCGATGGCCCGGCAAATGCTGTGCAGCAGCAGGCCGTGGATTTCCTGAATTCGTGGGGTCTTCGCCGAAGGGGCCCGCACCGTCAGATCGGCAATCTGCGAGAGCTTTGAATCACGGCTGCCGGTCATGGCGATTGTGGTAATTTTCAATTCTTTCGCGACCTTGAATGCTTCGATGATGTTCGGTGAATTGCCGCTGGTAGAAAGGCCAACCAGCACATCGCCGGCCCGACCAAGACCCTGAACCTGGCGTTTAAAAACCTGTTCGTAGCCATAGTCGTTGGCAATCGCGGTAAAAGTCGCTGAGGGAGTGCAGAGCGAGATACATGGCAGTGAGGCCCGATCATAGCCAAACCGGCCGACCAGTTCGCCGGCCATGTGCTCGGCATCAGAGGCTGAACCGCCGTTGCCGCATACCAGAATTCTCTGGCCGGCACGCAGAGCGGTGATCATCATATTGACCGCCTGTGAAAAGTTGCCGGCCAGCTCTGAAGCCGCTGCTGACCAGGCGGTCAGCTGCATGGCCCTCAGGTCATCAAGAAAATATCTTTGTAGATCGTTTCGGTTGTTCATGATTTTCCTGTGGCAGCGAAGCGGCTGCTGTCGTAATGTTCGAGAACCTGTTCGCGGCTGGCGGCGGCTGTGCCGACGATGCCAACGACAACCCCGGCGGCCAGGTTGGCAACTTCAGCCGCACTGCGCATATTGCAGCCTGATGCGAGGCCGAGACTAAAGGTGCTGATTACCGTATCGCCCGCACCGGTGACATCGAAAACCTTAATGGCACGGGTCGGAATCGTTATCGGTTCATGGCCTTTTTCGAAGAGACTCATACCCTGTTCGCTGCGGGTGATGAGAATGGCATCGGCGCCGGTCGCCTTCTGCAGGTCAACCCCGCCCTTCATTACATCTGCTTCACTTTCAAAAACCCGGCCCAGAGCCGCTTCGGCTTCTTTGGTATTCGGTGTGATGATTGTCGGCTTTTTATAAATCGGGAAATTCTTCAATTTCGGGTCGACGGCGATAAACTTGCCGAGTTTGCGAAACCGGCTGACCACTTCTTTGAAGAGGTCATCGACGATAACACCCTTGGCGTAGTCAGAAACGATTACACCATCGAGTTCATCGGTCATGTCGAGCAGAACAGAAAGAAGGTCTTTCTGGCGCTGATAATCAATGGCATCGGTATTCTCGCGATCAACTCTGATCATCTGCTGGTTTTGCCCGAGAATGCGCGTTTTAACCGAGGTGCGGCGCCCCGAATCGATTATCAGGCCGGCGGTGCCGATTTTGTCTTTCTGCAGTTCTTCGGTGAGGCGGCGCCCAGCACCGTCGTCACCAACCAGACCGAAAATATGGGCACGCGCTCCGAGCGCTGTGAGATTCGAGGCAACATTGGCCGCCCCGCCAGGGCGCCATGTTTCGGTTTTGACCTGAACAATCGGAACCGGTGCTTCTGGTGAAATACGATCAACTTTTCCCCAGCAGAATTCGTCAAGCATGACATCGCCGAGGACTGCAAGGCTGCATCTGGAAAACCCTGCCAGAATTTTTTCAAGTTCGCTTCGCTGCATTTTAGGGCCTTTCGTGTATCGATTGCAGATTAACGTCGAAGTATATCACCCGACCTGTCTGAATTTTCACCTATTTTTACTATGTTTCCAATTGTTTTTCAATAAGCCCTGGCTTTGAAATGTAACAGACTCTATCAAGAGCTCACTCGCCGTTGAAGATGCCCCCGGTTTCTTTGCGTTTGTTGAATCTTGAAAAGAAATTAGAGTCTGTTTGATGGCCCGGCATATCAGCCTGGCCTTTTTAGTATTCAGTAGAGGACTTTTTCCAGTGTTGATCTCGCCTGCAGGGTAAATCGAATTTGCAGGGAAAAATGACGTGGCGTCACGAGACGAATGAGGGAAATTTTCCGTAAACTTGCGGCTTTTTGCCCTATGGGGCTGGTATGGTTTTTGCTGAGGTATAGTTTATGAAAAAGACAGGATATTTTCCGGAATAAAGATTGAGAGAGTCGAAAATGTTCGTGCCTTATTAAGGGGGATGCCATGAAAAAGTTTAACGCGGGGACCCTGGCTCTGCTCGGTATTTTCCTGCTGGCGTTCGTGGTTCAGGTAACTGGCGATGCCGGTGACGGTCTGCAGGCGATAAAAAAGCAGATTGCCAACTACGAAGCAAGCGTCAGACTGAATCAGTCTTTTATCAGTATCAATCAGAGTCTTTTGCAGCGACAGATCAGCAACACTCAGACCCTTGCCGGCAGTTACCAGCGTCAACTCGACCAGCTGCCGCGAAATCTGGTTAACAATGTTAACGCGGTCAACCGCCAACTGGCAGCGACCAACACTGCATGCCGTAAAGAGCAGCAGGCAAATTCTGCTGAGATTGCCAGAATCAGCCGGGAGTTTGACGCCCTGATCGAATATCAGGTTCTGCAGAAGCAGATCGACCCTGCCCGGTCGGTGGTGATCAACAGGGAAATCTCGAGACTTGAAAACCTTAAGAACAGGCAGCTTGCGACATGCCGCAATCGGGAAACAGCGATTGCTGAACGCATGCAGCTCGCAAAAGACAATAATGCCCGGCAGGTTTATCAGCTGAAGAAGAGCCATATGGCCAGTCGCAGTGCTCTGCTCAATCGTATTCAATCTGTCTGGGCCGGGCTGAATGCCTCGATTAAAAGCATCAATAAGATTGTCAGTCGTTTACAGGAACAGATCGAGCGGCTGAGTGCCTCGATCAGAGATCTTGAGAAAAAGCTTGCGGTGATCACCGGCGGCACCGGCAACAGTGGCTCCGGAGCTGACTCAACCTCAGGGCAGACCAGCCGCCGCCTGAACGGCAATCTCGTCTGTCTCGAGACTTATAATTCGGTTCAGCCAGTCTTTACCGGCCAGCAACTGACTTTTTCGCTCGAGAACCTCTGTGAGGTGACGACCTCGGCAACCGGCACCAGACTTGTGGCCCTTGCTCCGGCCAAAGTGGCCAGCTGGACTTGGAAAGCAGAGAGCGGCGCTTTTGACGCCAGACGTTCGCTTGAGTCTTCCCTGCCGGTGAATCGAAATATCTGGAATGCCGCCGACCGTGCCGGCTGGTACAGCATCGAATGCGGTATCGACGTCTATGGCAATGGGCGCCTGGTCGCAACTTTCAGCCATCGTCTCTATGTCAACCAGAAAACCGTCGTGCAACCGCCGGCATCTTTTTCCCTCAATATAATCGGCCAGAGTCCGATTCCGGGCAGTCTGAACGCCAGACGTCAGGTTGAATTCTCTCAGACTTTTACTGCTGATACTGCCCTTACCAGCACCCTTACCTGGCTGGCAACGCCGGGTAAGCTTGAGGTGAATGGCAAGACCGCGAAGTGGAGCCTGACCTGTGCGCTCGACGCCATACCTGATACAGTTACGATAACCTGTCTTTCGAACTTTAACAGTCGGAACTATCGGTGTGAGAAAAAGTTTGACCTGTCGAAAAAGGCTGCTGAAGACGAAAAAGACCCGGCAACTGCCGCGAAGAACGCTGACACGGAGAAACTTCTCGGCTATTTCGCAAAGCTTGGTATTAAAATTGATAACAATTTGGGGCCGAATGGCATGCCCGAATTCTGGAGCCGCGAGCAGCTCTATTACGCCTGGAAAACCGTAAACTCTCTGCCTGAGCACTTTGCTGCTTCGCTCAAAACCCTGAAGCGTGTGGCCAGCCTTCCAGGCAACTCGATGGTGCTCGGTTACGTGTATGGGGGTGTTCCGACCGTCTACATGTGCAACTTATCAACCGGCGGCAGTCGCTTCGAAACGACCCTGGTTCACGAGATGGCCCATGTCTGGTATTTCGACAAAGCCAATCAGGAAATAAAAAATGCCTGGCAAAACACCTTCTGGAAAGACGGCAAACTGGCAACTGCGATTAAAGAGCCTCCTGTCTCTGCCTATGGTCACAGCAACGTTCACGAAGATTTCGCAGAAGCCTGCAAGATCTACTGGACAGACGGCCCGAAAATGGCCAAAACCAACCCGCTGCGTTATAAATTTCTGCATGAGCAGGTCTTCAAGATGCAATACGTTGCTCCAAATCAATATTCGAAAGAAAAAATCTATCAGCCCTGAAAAAAGTAGGCTGACCGATAGACCGCTACACCGAACAGGTATAGAATTGTGTTTGAAACATAAAGGGGAAAACCATGAAATACTTGATATTAGCTGTAATATGCCTTGGAATTCTTTCTACCGGGGTGCATGCGATGATAGAAACCCTCAATCTCGATGAGCTGGTCGGCCGTTCGGAATTGATCGTAACCGGAAAAGTTAAGGCAATTAAGCCGTTGCCGAGAACACCTGAAACAGCGGCGATTTATGCTGACCTTCCCGAACAGCTTTCTTTTCTCGACAACGAAATCGAAGTTGTAGAAAGCTGCAAAGGCAGTCTGAAGGCAGGCGAAAAGCTCAACATCAGAACTCTTAGCGGCTTCGAAGATTCCAGCGCTTTTGCTGCCGATCGCACTTATATGTTGTTTCTCGCCACCAGAGACGGTCAATATGAGGTTGTTAACTCCCCGCAGGGCTGCTGGCCGGTCGAAGAAGACGGCAAGTTCGGCGGCATGGGTTTCGAAACGACCATGGAACAGGTCAGGGCTGCAATCAAATAGTTTTTTGCAATATTTCCAGGTTGCCTTTGTCGCCCTGTTTTATTGGGCTGTGTTTTCGGAATGAGGGGATTGTGGCGGCTGGCCAGCGGCACTGTTGGCAAGCGCATTGTCTGCTCTGGTTCTTATTTCGCGGCGCTGTTGCGCCGACAATTTCCAGGCGACCCGATCGAGAAATTTCTTTGCCTGCGGCCTGGTCTTGCAGGCGATGTAATAGCAGTAATAGGCTTCGGCGTAGTTTCTGGGTATGCCTTCGCCATTATCCCAGGCAAAGCCGAGGCTCAGCCACGCATCAGCATTTCCCTGGTCTGCCGCCATACGGAACCATTTGAACGCTTCTTCGAGGTTCTTCTCAACATGGTTGCCTGTGCGATACGCCTCGCCGATTATGCATCGGGCGGTTGCATCACCTCTGAGCGCCAGTTGGCGGGTTATCTCGATCCAACGGGCAAAATCACCGGCATTGTAGGCATCGACAGATTCCTGCCAGGTATCTGCAGCTGCGGGAATGCTGCTCAGGCATATCATGAGTATGATAAGTATGGCGATGAAGGCAGCGAAATTCGTTTTCATAGGTTGCTGTTGCCAGCTTGTTTTGCCAGGGTAATAAAGATTCCGGTCAGCAGGCCGAGCAGGGCGCCGAAGAGGGCGAACAGCACGTGGCTTGGGTAAGAAGTCTTTTCGGGTATGATGGCATGGTCGAT
The DNA here is from genome assembly GCA_035352635.1 of Candidatus Rifleibacterium sp. Lineage (GTDB taxonomy): Bacteria > Muiribacteriota > Ozemobacteria > Ozemobacterales > Ozemobacteraceae > Rifleibacterium. Next base: position 28,129 of record DAOPYA010000028.1, on the reverse strand, counting down.
GACCATGAACGAAACGCCTTCTTTTTCTTCCTGGATGCGGGCTTCGGTTAACTGACTCTGTAGGTGCAGGCAGGTCTGCTCGGCAAGCGCGACTTCGCGGCGCAGTTTCTGGTGTTCCATGCGCAGGCGTGGTGCGTTCGTCAGACCTGGGGTCAATCCGGGCCGCACAGCGCCTTCAATGTTCCCTGGGGCAAAGAGCAGGCTTTCCTGCTCGCCTTTGAGTTCGTCGAGGGCGTCTTTAAGGGCGGCTACTTCATTGGCACGCTTGCGGGTGACGGGGTTTTCTGGGGTGTTCTGCAGTGCCTGCAGCTCAATTTCTTTTTTGACCAGGCGGGCTTCGATCTGGGCTACCAGCCCGACAGTTGCTGCTGTCTGGCTGTCGAGAAGAATTATGCCGTGTTGTTCCTGAAATTTTCGCAGCGCGTCTTCGGCGACTCGCAGTGATTCTGCGTAATAATCATACTGTTCTTTGATGAACCGCGTATTGCGCTGTGCCAGATCATAATCTGGCGAGTTAACAAAAGATGCCACCAGATTCATGTAACGGTTGGCTACTTCTGCGGCCATCGAAGCGTTGGCCAGTTCTACGGCAAAGCAGAACGGGTCTTCTGATCTGCCTGGTTTTTTGATGTTTACGGCCTTGCTCAGCTCGATAGCAAAGTTTGCCATGCTGGGGTTTCTTACCTTCAGCAGGTTTTTAACTTGCGGCAATTCTTCAAGAACCAGTTGGGCGGCGGCCCGGCTTTTCAGAAAAACCGAAAGCTGCTTCGAGCCAACTGGCAGAAAAGTGACTTCTGCTGTGAACAGCGGGGTGACAAAAAAACTGCCGACCAGCGCCAGAATTGCTGTTATGAGCGCATAACCGAGAAGACTGCTGCGTTTCTGCCAGAGATGCAGGAGCAGTCTGTCGAGATCGATTTTCAGCAGGCGGTCGGCTGGCTGGTTATTTTCGTCGGTATTCATGGGCTACATCAAGATACATGTTCTCATAATGTTTCACAACTGCCGCGAGCGTGAAAAAATTTTCGATGCGGCCGCGGCCTGAATTGCCCATGGCCGAACGATCATGGGCGCTTAATCGCAACATTCTGAGCATGCCGTCGGCCAGCGCGGCTGCATCAGCAGTCGGCACAACGAAACCTGCGTCACCGATCAATCTGGCGCTTTCGCCGGCATCGGTGACAACGCAAGGTATGGCAAGCGACATGGCTTCGCCGATTACATTCGGAAACGCCTCAGAAATTGACGAAGAGACAAGCATGGTTAAACTGCCGATGATCTGGGCAATGTCGTGGCGATGCCCCAGCAGATGGGTGTTCGTTTTAATGCCGGTGCGGGCGATTGCCTGGTTAAGAAAGTCGTTGTTCGTATCGACACCGGCTCCGCAGAGAATAAAATGTGCTTCCGGGTAGTGTTTCGCCACGATGGCTGCGGCACTGATAAAGTTCTTGTGGTCTTTAGCCGGGTTAAATCTGCCGATCAGGCCGATCATCGGGCTGCTTTCGGATATGCCCAGACTCTGGCGAAAAGCGCTGCCAGCCGACGCTTTGGCCTTCTGTGGCAGTTCGAAGCCATTCGGAATAATCTGCACGCGTTCGGCCGGGTAGCCGATGTTAATGTGAGCCTGGGCCGAGCGCTCAGAACAGGCAATGACGCGAATCGCAACAAATCTGGCGATTAACGCGGCGATGCGGGCGCTGATAATAGTTCTTAACGGGTCGTTAATCAGGCTGCCATGTCTTATGCCGCAAATCACCGGAATCGATCCGGCAAATGCTGCTGCAACCCCGCCGACCAGATCGGCATGGTACAACCAGGTATGAACGATGTCGGGTGCAACGTGCCGGATAAGCCGGCAGAGACTCAGAATCGCGGTCGGGTTAGGCCGCCGGCGATTCATCATCAGGCTGAAAACCTTTATGCCGGCCTTTTCCAGGCTGGGAGCCAGTTCGCCTGGCGGCAGAAGTGTCACGATAGAATGGCGAACAACATCTTGATCAGCAGCCGTTACCAGCCGGCAAAGCATTTTTTCGGCCCCACCGGCCGACAGATCGCCGATAACATGCAGACATTTCAGCGGTTTTTTGGCTGCAGCACCAGAATGTCCAGCTGTATCTGGAGATGAGATAAGTCGCGCCTCGCTGCATTTGCAGCTTTTTGTTTCAGGCAAGGGTTTCATTTCAAAGGTTTTAAAAGTAATTTCCTTTACTGATAATATGCAAAAATCAACAATAGAAGTTGCGCTAATTTTATTTTATAACAGGCTTTGAGCATCTTTTACGGGGTAGGGTGGGCACAACTTTCTGGGCGCGGGTTTTCCAGGTGTAGCTTGATGTCAGGTCGGCAGAAGCTTGGTCAGCGAGGGTTTGTCTGAGAATTTTACTGGCGGCGAGACGGCAGATGGCTGCGCACCAGGCGCCGGTGTCTTCAGGGGCGACCAGCAGGGCGTTGTGATTGTCGCAAAGAATTTCTTCTATGGCGGGCAGGCGCGAGGCTATGATTGGCCGGTTACTGGCCATATATTCAAAGATTTTCAGGGGTGACATCCAGGGAGCGATGTCGCCAGCGCCTTGGGGGGTGGTGGTGACCCGGTTCTGATAAGGAGCCAGCAGAATATCGCAGCCGCTGAGAAAATTTTCGACAGCGGCCGGTTGCAGGTAACCGTTGAATGCAACGTTGGTGCCGCAGCGCTTTTGCCAGTTAGCGACCTCATCGCTGGTGCCCCCGGCTATCATGAAGGAAAATTCTGGCATGGCGGCTGCCACCGCTTCTATTCTTTCGATGCCTTTGCCGGGGTACAGGCCGCCCGCATAACCGATTACCGTTTTGGCTGAGGCGGTCGGCGCTGGTGGTGCAGATCTATTCGGCGATGATGCTCCGTCGGGGGCCACAACTATGTCGGGGCGATGATTGCGGGCCAGCTCTGGAAAATTCAGCAGATACCAGTCGCGAAGTGCATTGTTAATGACAACGAGTCGCCGGCAGCCTGGCAGCGCCAGCAGCAGTCGCTCAATCGCTTTCCGGCCGGGGTTGTAAGGTGCGGCATGCGCTTCATAGCAGAAGTCTATGCCGGTCAGGGCCGAAAACAACAGGGCATAAATATTACGGCCATAGAGCAGGTCGGGCTTGAAATACAGCCGTTTAAGACTTCTGGCGGCCCGCCACCCGTAGAGCATACCGCCGACAAACCAGCGGGATGGCGCTTCAACCAGATTGATGCCAAATTCCTTTTTGATGCCGTAGTCAGCTAAAAGCTGATCGTTCGAAAGAGCCGGCAAGCCGCGCCTGGCGAATAGCTCGACCTGATGACCGTTCTCAGCGAAAGCTTCGCACATTCTCATTACCTGAATGCTGTTCGCCGCCAGAGAAGGCAGAAAAGAACTGGCAAAACAGGCAATTTTCATGGGTTCAGCCGTTCTTTCTCAGGCTGACGAGCAGTTGGCGGCCATTCGCGGCGTTTGCGCAGCGCAACCGGTTCCAGACCCGGTGCCACATGAGGTTTTCGAGGGCCTGAACAGCGCAGAAAACCAGGCGATTTTCGGTGATTTTTGAGTAGAGCCGGTAAGCCATATCTTTGCCATTAAAAACGTAGCTCACATCGCTGACAGTCAGGGCATGTGCCTCGGGGTTCAAGTGCTCAAGCAGCAGTTTTTCATGGTAATGGCGGTAGTGCTTGGCCGGAACAGGCTGATTGATGGTTGGCACGCCGATCAGCAGCAGGCCACCCGGTTCGACCCTGGCGGCAACCGCGCTGATGAAATCGGGGATTTCGCTGTCGAGAAGGTGTTCAATAACATCGATGCAGGTAACCATGGCAAAGGTGGTGGCAAGTTCGGCTGCAGTGGCGCAGATAAAATGTCGTTCAGGATTCATTGCCTGGGCCAGGGCGATAGCCTGCGGGCATGGATCAATGCCGGTGGCCTGGCACCCGGAAACCGGTTCGATAAGTGACAGCAGGCGGCCATCGCCACAGCCGATATCGAGCAGTGTGGCAGGTTTTTCGTCTTTGATCAGCAGTGCGATATGCAGCTGGTAGCAAAGGTAAGCAAAGCCATGCCGCCATGAACGATGGCGACTGAAGCCCCGTTGCGTATGCAGATCAGCCAGATAATGATAAGGAAACTGATACAGGTCTGCCTGAAGTTTGAATTTAACGTTCATGCGCACCGGTGCTCTTTCTGACCTTTGCCTGCATCATGACGGTCCAGGCGAGGTAGTAGAATACGTAAGCCCCTGCTGCTCCTTTGATTCCGAATGAGGAGGTCAGAGCAGGAAGCAGGATCAGATAGATTATAGTCGAAATCAGATTGATTTTAAACGATGCTTCAGGCTGGCCCCGGGCCAGCATTACTGGTTGCAGATGCAGACCTGCCAGCGCAATGGTGAAGGCGACCATGAAGATAATGGTAACCGGAACCGCCCCCATGAATTCATCACCAAAAACCATGGAAATGACACTCGGGCCAGCGATCAGAAAGATAATCAAAGCTGCAACCCCTATCAGCAGACCGGCAATGGCTGATTGTTTCATCAGAGATGCTGATTCAGAATCTTTTTGGCCAGCGTGCAGGCGGCTGAACTCGGTGAAGAGAGTCTGGTAGATCGGGTCTGCAAGCATCGGCAGAAGCATGGCAAACTGGCGGGCTATTTTAAGCACCCCGAGACCAGCCGGGTTGATGAAAGCGGCGGTTATCAGCTGATCTGACTCACGGGTCAGCAGTTTGACCGTGGCGTGCAGATTACTGATCAGCAGGTAGCGCCAGAATCCATTGAATCTGGCGGTGAGCCCTTGCAGAGGTTGAAAAAGCATGGTGGTCAGCAGTGGGCGGCCAAGGGTTGCGGCTGCGGCGAGCAGCAGAATGGTCTGGCCGCTCAGGGTGGCAACGAGATAAGCTCGGGTGAAGCCGGCCAGATCGTAACTGCCGGCAAACCCAAGCAGGGCGCCGGTTAGTCGCAGAAGAGGGGTGACGGTGCCGGCCGCTGCCAGCAGGCTGAAGCGGTTGTGCAGTCTCAGAATGCCGGCAGCGGTCGTTGAGCCGCTCAAAATGGCTGCCGGAGCATAAAATTGCAGAAGGGTAGCGGTTTCTGACGGCCAGCCGAGAAGCCTGGTAAGCGGCCCGGCGAGAATCATGGCTGCCGCGAAGGCGAGCAGTCCGCTGACAAGATCGAGCAGCAGCGAAATTTTGATTATCTGGCAGAGTGCGGCATTATCGTTCTGCTGGCGGGCGCGACTTCCGAAGGTGATGATGGCCTGCCATGTGTTGAAACCTGGAAGCTGGGCGATGATCAGTGCGAAAGCCTGAATAAACACCAGAATCCCAAAGTTGCTGGTGCCGATGGTTCTGGCGGTCAGGGCGGCGGCGGCAAAGGTCATCAGGGCGCTGATACTGCTGCCGCACAGCAGTCGGCCTACATTTGCCAGAATTTTTTCACGCATGCCCGGTGGTTGCGCCTTTCCGTTGCTGCATCAGACAGAGAGTAACCAGAAGCAGACTATGAACTGACCACTGGTTGCGGGTCAGAAGTGCCAGTTCTTTGGTGTTGAGGGCAATTGCCGAACAAAAGACCATCGTGGCAGCGGCTGCGAGATAAAAATCATGGTGACGGGTCTGCAACGCAACTCTGATGGCTATCAGGTAGGGAGCGAGCATCAGAAGGGTTCCGGTCAGGCCGATGGCAAAAATGGTCTTGACCCAGCCGACATCGGAAGGAATATTTTCGAGGCTGCCGCGGCCGAGGTTTGATGAGCCAAAAAGCAGTTCCCAGTTGCGGGTCGGCAAGAAATACATATCAGCCATAACATCAACAGTCGGGCCTTGCAGAGTAGCTCCCTCGGTTATTTCGCCGGCCTGGCTGAGCGAATAGGCATAAAATCTTTCAGGCAGTTTGAAGGTAATACAGAGGGTGAGGGCTGCGATCAAAACGATTGCCAGCAACAGTTTAAGACTTGTTACCAGAACCATTGACGGCCTGAGTGGCTTATCGTCTGGCCATAACAAGGTGAACAAGCAGATCGGAACCATGATCAGCCCCATGAGCAGCCCGCTTCGGCCGCTGATCAGAATGGAAATAATCAGCAGTGGTGCGCCGGCAAGCAGCAGCAAGCGCCCGATTGTTCGAGGGGTGTTGCGCATTACGGCCGGCAGCAGCAGCAGGCCGAGCATTTGCAGCACCGAGGTCTGTGACAGCCCGTAGGTAAGGCCGGTAATTCGGTATCCATCGAGAAAAGAGGTGCCGAGGTTAACGTAAGCATTGGCATCGGTCAGCTGGTAGATTGTTTTGCGCAGTGTTTCGTTCTTGAACATGGCGATCATCAGGGCGGCGTGGCCAACAAGCGCGAGGTAGATATCGCGGAGCAATCTGCTGCTGAATTCTTTGCCGGCATGGTGCTGATAAAGATTCACCAGGGCCAGGCTGCCGAGAAAATTGATCAGGGCACGCAGCGAACGCATGGCAATCTGGGTGTCGAGCAGGCCGTTCAACAGCACGACTGCGGTTGCATAGATGCTCAGCAGTCCCAGCCAGGTGATGACCCGTATTATTACCGGGTCAGCGAAAAGCTGGCCTTTGATGAGGCTGGCGACAATGAGGCCCAGCGAGACCAGAAGAATCAGATCGGCAAGCGGGCAGGCTTTCCAGCCGAAGATGAAAAAAAAAGTTGTCAGGCCGAGCAGAACCGACCGTAGCATCAAAGCCCCCGCCAAATTATGAGTTGATGGCATGTTAATGCATCGGCCATGCGAATTCAAGTTTGCCGGTCGTTGGTTATTTTTGCTTAGTCTGGTAAGATGTGGTATACATTTTGCAAATCCTATAAACCTGTTGCAGGAGAATTCAATGTCCAAGATTCCCGGAGCCCGCCAGTGGCTATTACTCTCAGTGCTGGCCAGCATTTTTGTATTTTTTATCGGGTCCGCACTATATTCTGAAGCTTCAGTGGTTGAATTCACGGCAGTCGGCAAGGTTGAATCGATTTATCGCGACCGCGTCAGCCTCAAAATTCTGCATATTCTTGGCTCTGATACCCAGGAACTGCCTCTTGCGACCGGCAGTTGGGTCAGCTTCGATCTGCCGCGCGAATTTCGCGATAAGAGCCGGCGCCGTGATCGGCCGCAGATTTCTTACGGTAGCGTAATTGAAGCGGCGCTGATCGGCAACATGGCCACTGAATACGAACTCAAGACTGAAGATGACAAGTCTGAGCACGTTAAGAAGACGATGCCCACGGTATTGCTCTGGACAGCGCAGTCAGTCAAAAAGGTTCGGAATGCCAACGAATATTTGCCTGAAGAAGAACGCAAGGCCAGCAAAAAGGGTCGCAATCGCAAAGAAAAGAAACCGAAAGAAGCGCCAAAGGTCTGGACACAGGAAGAAACGGTGCGTGGCAGTGTGCTGTTGTTGAAAGACAAGGTATATATCAAAGAAGACCGGCTTGGAAAAAAAGATCATGGCCTGGAAATCGTCAGCGACACCTGGACAGAAAAGCTGAAAGAAATGACCGGAACCCGCGTTGTATTGCATGGAACCACTCACAGAACCAGCGTTTCGTCAGGAACCATCGAAATCAAAAACCTGATGCGGGTCTATCAGAAGTAACCAGAGGAGAACAGAATGCGTGCCAGGAATCTGCTGTTAACGACACTTTTTCTTTCGTTTCTGTTGATGTTCACGGGTTGTGGCGCTCCGAAAACGCCTGCTGCTCCGACCCGGCTCGTGGTCGAACATTTCAATAAGACTAAAGGACTGCCCGAAGAAGCGATAACCTCGCTTGTGGTTTTTGCCAATAAGGTCTGGGCAGGCTCCCAGAAGGGGCTGTTCACTTTTGATGGCGTAAACTGGCAGATTTTTCAGCGCAAAAATACCAATGTGCTTGGCTCAGACATTATCGAAGACCTCAAGGTCTACGAAAACGTTCTCTGGATCGCAACCGACAACGGCGCCTGCCGTTTTGACGGCCACAACTGGGCTTCGGTTTTCACCGGTGGGCGTGCCCGCTCGGTAATCGGCAAGGGTAGTGAACTCGCAGTGGCAACTGCCCGTGGTGTTGTTTATTCAAACGGTGGCGAGCCTACCGCTATGGGCAAAGACAACGCCGGTCTTGTAATGGATGAAGTCACACAGGTGATGTTCGACGCTCAGGGCCAGCTCTGGGCTGGCACCCGTGCCGGAATGGCTCGCCTGGCCTCGGGAATGTTTCAGAATTACACAGGCCCTGCCAAGTCGGTTATGGGTTCGTCGCTTATCGATGTTCCTGCCAGCCCTTCGAATTGCCGTCTGCCTGGTAATAACATCAAGGTAATTCTGCCGATGCAAAATATGCTGGCAATTGGCACTACCAGTGGTCTTGCCGTTACCGACATGGGCAACACCTGGAACGTCTACATGGCGCAGCATCGTGACTGGGTGCAGCGTGCCGGGCAGATTGTTGAAGACCTGGTTCCGGGCAACAGCCCTTTGCCTGGCAATGTTATCAACGCCCTGGCCGCCAGCAGCAACGGCGAAATGCTGTTTGTCGGCACCGACAAGGGCCTTGCAGTGCTACGCGGCAGCGAATGGCTCGATGTTGCCGCTCTTATGCCTGCCGTGGCCAAAGTCGGTGTAACTGGTCTTGGCTGGTTGAATGGCGATCTTTGGGTCGCTACCGGCGATGGCATCTATCAGGTTAAAAATGTTGCCGGCCTGATTGCTCCGGTTCAGGCTGCGAACTGATTCAGACCCTCGGCTGTCATTTAAGGTAATTCACCATGTCACTCTCATTTAATCAGCGCATAACTCGGCCGTTGCTACGGTTGCTGGTGCTCGCGTCGGTGGTTTTTCTTTTTCCCGACCTTCTTGATGCGCAGGGTCTGGCGAGTGCCACGGCCGTGCCTGGTGCAGAACCGATTCCAGGCGGCCTGCCCCCCGATATTAAGTTTATGATCGCGACACTCGGTGGCGGTGGTGTCGCCGGCTGGGCGGTCGGTTATACCCTTAAAAAAGTTGCCAAGATGCTGGCATTGATCATCGGAGTTGCCTTCATCTCGCTTCAGGTGCTGGCATTCAAGAACTACATCTATATCGACTGGGCACGCATCAAAAGTGCTGTTCCCGGCGAAAGCCTTGAAGATTCGGCGAGTGGCCTGATGTCGATTCTTACCTATAATCTGCCGTTTGCCGGCTCTTTTATAGTTGGTTTCTGGCTTGGCTTCCGCAAGGGCTGATCATTTTGCCAGCCGCTGCCAGGAACTTCACCGCCGAAGCAGAGCGCCTGCGTGCATGGTTCGCTGCCAACCGCCATCTGATGAGTGGCAACGGCCAATGGTTCGCCGGTGGCGAGCCGAATACCCTCGACCCGGCTTTTTTCGACAGCGCCAGGGTCAGGGTTCTGATTGTCAGGCTTTCTGAATACAGCGAAGTGGCGGCCGGCATCACCCATTCTTATCTTTATCAGATGGCAGCAGCGGTGCCCGGATGCTACGTTGATCTGGCTTTTCTGCCGCCCGAAGCTGACGAGAAGTTGATGCTGGCCGGGCGGGTGCCCTTGTTGACAGGCACTGGCAGCAAGATGCCAGCCGCGGCTTTCGATATTGTTGCGATCAGCAATTCAGTATTACAGGAACTGATCAACCTGCCAGCAATGCTGCATAATGCTGGTTTGCCGCTCACCCGCCAGGCGAGAGCTGTCGCAGGCAGTCCGCTTGTTATTCTCGGGGGCAGTAACTCATCGGTGCACGCGATTCTGCACGGTTCGGTTGCAGACAATGGTGATGCCGGTCTTGTTGATGCTGTGATTATGGGTGATGGCGAAGGGGTCATGGCCAGAACGATCGAGCTGGTGCGTGACCATAAGGAATCTGGCCGATCAGAGCTTCTGGCGCTTTTGCGGCAGGGGGTAAGCGGTTTTTTTGACCCCGAAGTTTTCAGCGAGACCTACGATGCCGTCGGCAATCTGGAACGACTTGAAGCGCGGGCCGGCACAGTCACACCGATCATGGTCAGCAAAAGTGCCTGTCGTCAGGGTTCAGAGACTTTTACCGGCGGGCCGTTGCTCTACGATGGGTCAGGCACCTCGCATGTGATTGTCTCGGCTGGTTGCCCGTCATTTTGCTCGTTCTGCAAGGAATCCTGGGAGCAGAAGCCTTATCGCGAGAATGCTGCCGATAAGGTTATGGCGGCTGCCCGTTCGCTTAAAGCGAGTATGGGTCTGCATGAAATCTCGCTGATGACTTTCAATGCCAATACCTGTTCAGATATCTATTTTCTGGTTGAGCGCCTTGGCACTATGTTTGAGAGGGTAGCGATCAAAAGTCAGCGCTTTGATGCGGTGGTAAACTCCCCTGAGTTACTTGACATGCAGTTCGAAGCGGGCAAGCGCACCTATACCTGTGCCATGGAAGGCATTAGCGAACGTTTGCGTGCCATGTTGCAGAAAAATCTTGACGAAAAGACCATTCTGTCTGGGTTTGACCTGCTCTTGCAGCGCAATATGCGGCAAATGAAGGTTTTTTTGATTGTGACTGGCTACGAGCAGCAGGCTGATCTTGATGAATTTAAAGCTTTTCTTGAGATGGTCAAAACGAGGTGTAATGCCACCAACAGCCGGCCACGCCTGACTTTTTCTTTTGCCACCCTTTTTCGGGCACCGCAGACACCGATGCAGTATGCAGCTGTGCGCGGTGGTGAACCAGCGTTGAAAAAATTGCTGAACACTCTTGTCGCGATTGTTGCTGACAGCGGTTTTGAAGCTAGAATCAGCAGTGGCCCTGAAGACGCGATGGTATCAGAATACATTGCCTTTGCTGATCGCCGGCATACGTCTTTGCTGGTTGAGGCGTCGATCGGCCGGGGTTTTCGCTATCGCGGTTCTGTGAGTGGCAAGGTGCTTGAATACTGGCGTGCGGCACTGAAGAGGGCCGGTCTGGTTTCGCTGATTGACCGGCCGCGCAATCTTCAGACGGTTTTGCCCTGGGATAACGTGGACACAGGTATCAGCAAAAGTTTTCTCTGGCAGACCTGGCAGAATCTTGAAAAGGGTCAGCAAATCAGGGCCTGTCTGGCATCGCCATGGGGTGACGGGCGTTGTTCGGGGTGCGGCGCCTGCGCGGCTCCTGAAGAGATTGCCAGGTTAACGCGTATGGGCCCTGAAACTTCAGGTCGGCTGAGACCGGCTGCACCTCAGGTTCGCCAGGGATTCTGGCTGTTGTTCAATATTCCTGAAAAATGGGCATTCTGCAGTCGAGAATTTATTAAAGCGGCGCTGGCCCGTCGTCTGATGCTTGATTTCCCTGCAATGGTTGATGCTTTTCTGTGTGTTGAATCGGTGGAACCCGACTTTTTCTGCTATGGTCAGGCAATGGCGAAGGTTATCAGCAACCGGGCTCCAGAACTCCATTTTTCGGGGCTATCGACCGTCTATTCGCCTGATGACATAAGCATTATCAAGATGATCAGACCGACCGGCAAGGCTGGTGAAGATGTGTTCCCGGTTATTCTTGATGCAGCTGGCTCGGTTGATGCGGTTGACCCGGCGATGGGGCGCGAAATCGATGCTCTTCTAACCCGTTATAATCTCAAAAATCAGAAGCAGCGCCAGAATGGCTGGTTAAACTGGCAGGTGGCTGCTGGCCAGGCACGCAAGGCCGGCATAGAAAAAATCAGCCTGGAAGAAGCCACCGGCCGATTGCGGCTTGTGCTGGTCCGCTGGCCCGAACTTTTTATTCTCAATCGCCTGGCGGTCGGTCGTTCTTTCCGCGTTACGCTTCCGGGGCAGCAGGGTTAAAATAACTTGATATCGCAATTGTCAAAGGCTTATAATCTTTAGATTGACGCGTTTTAAAAATACAGGCCATGGCCAGATACAAAGCAAGGAAGGGTAAGGTTATGAGAATCGCTATTCACCCGATGCAGGAAAGCGAACTGAAGCCTCTTATTCATGACACCAGCAAGCTTGGCTTCTGCAAGCATTTTACTGATCGTATGTTTACCATGGATTGTACCGAGGAAGACGGCTGGGGCAACCCGCAGATCAAGAGACTGCAACCCTTTTCGATCGAGCCCTCAACACTGGTTCTGCACTATGCCCAGGAAATTTTTGAAGGCCTGAAAGCTTTCAAGGGCAAAGATGGTGTGATCAGGTTTTTCAGGCCGGAAATGAATGCCAAGCGTTTTAACCGCTCGGCAGATCGGCTTTGCATGCCGCATTTTCTTGAAAATGATTTTCTCGAAAGCATCAACTCGCTGGTTTCGATCGAGCAGCGCTGGGTTCCTGAAAGCAAAGGGGCGGCCCTTTATATCAGGCCTTTCATGTTTGCCACTGACAGCACTCTCGGGGTTCGCGCCTCTTCGAATTACGTTTATTGTGTGATTTTAAGCCCGGTCGGGCCATATTACCAGGAAGGCTTTAACCCGGTCAGCCTGTATGTTTCTGATGAATTTACCCGCGCTGCCAAGGGTGGTCTCGGTGAAGCAAAAACCGGTGCCAATTACGCAGCCAGCCTGCTGGCCGGTCGCAATGCCCGAAAAAAAGGCTGCGCACAGGTTCTCTGGCTTGATGGGGCTGAACACCGCTATATCGAAGAAGTCGGTGCGATGAACATTTTCTTTGTGTTCAATGGCAATACTCTAGTTACCCCCAAGCTGAACGGCAGTATTCTGCCGGGCGTCACCCGCGACAGCGTGCTGAAACTTGCACCAATGATCGGTCTAAAGGCTGAAGAACGCACCATCTCGATTGATGAGGTAATTGGTGGCATCTCGACCGGTTCAATCACTGAAGTCTTTGGTACCGGCACCGCCGCCAGCATTTCGCCGGTCGGCAGTCTGCAATACCGCACCAGCGACTATATCGTCAATGGCCGCAAGGTTGGCCCAATTGCTCAGCAGCTTTACGACACACTGTTGGGTATTCAGTATGGCGAAATCGAAGATTCCTTCGGTTGGACGGTTCCGTTGCAGAACCCGGAAGAAAAAGTTCTGACCGTGTGAAGACACTGAACGACATTCCGCTCAGGCACCCCGATGCCGTTTTCGTCATCGGGGTGGCTTTTTCTGCGGCCGACATCATCGAAAAAATTTATGCCGGGGAGTTCACCACTGAATATAAAGATGGTGAAGAACCGGTGACTATTGCTGACCGCATGTCAGATTCACACATTATCGAAGCTTTACGGTCTAAACACCAGCATGATCGTATTCTCAGCGAAGAGCATGGCCTTAATGCCCCAACTGAGCCGAATAACCGGGTCTGGTTCATTGATCCAATAGACGGAACAAGTGAATTTATTAAGCGGAGCGGTGAATTCGCTATTCAGATCGGTCTGGCGGTCGATGCTCGGCTACAGTTCGGCCTGGTTTATCAACCGGTGGGTAAAAATCTTTATGTAGCGGCAACTGGTGAGGGTTGCTGGTGGCACAACCCGGCCACGGGCTGGCGTAGGCTGCATGTGGGGCCGCGTCATACCGACCTTTGTCTTGCAGTCAGCCGTTCTCACCCATGCCAGGTCGGTCAGATGGTTCATGGCAAACTGCATGGTCGGGCGATATTCAACTGCGGCGGAGTGGGCTTGAAGTTGATGGCTATTGCCAGGGGCCTTGCCGACTACTACATTAACAATTCAAATAAAACCAAAGCCTGGGATATCGCGGCTCCGGAAATTCTTTTTGTTGAAGCCGGTGGCTGTGTCAGTGATCTCGGGGGTGGTGCTTTCAGCTACGATCCGCTGGATTACCTTCACCAGCGGGGTTTGCTGGCCGCCTGCGATCATGAACTGCAACAGCAGGTCATTGCTCTGTCAGCAATCTGAAATTTCAGGGTTAATAACTTTTCCACTTTGTCCGATGCAGGATGTACAAATCTGTCGCGGAAGGTGGAATTATGAAAGATCTGAAGACCTGGCTGACACAGAACTGCACCTTTAGAGAATATGATGACCCGGATATAGACCCGGATCTGGTTGCCAGTCAGCATCGCAAGGCGGTGACCACTGCGAGATCAGCGATAAGAGACCATTTGAACCAGCAACTTGCCAGTGCGCTCAAAGACTTTTACTCTGACGATCATCCGCCCGAAAAAAAATTATTGAGCTGAGTCGTGCATCCAGACAAATTTCAATCCAATATTTTTTATGCACAGTGCACAGGGCACCAAAAAAAGTCGCAAAATGATGATTCATAAGGTTGAGAAAAGTAAATTTCTAAAAAAGTATGCATCAGTGCAGCATTTTATAAATCTTTATGATTTGCCAACCGACGACTTTTGCTCTTATAATTGCCCCACTCGAATTAACCCGGATTTCTAGAGGTAGTAATGAGTAATACAGTAGCAGTGCCAACTTTAACCCCCATTATCGAAGCCGAAAGCAGCAGTAAGGTCGAAATTTCCGTGCAGAAACCCGTCTTGAAAGTGGTGCCCCAGCAGCCCACTGAACCTCCTACACTGGAAATAGTCAAGCAGATGTATGCTTCCCAAGACCGGGAATGCTGGCTTTGCCAGGGGATCTCAAAGAAAATTGCCGAAGGAAAAGAAATTTCTGAAGATGATAACTGGCATTTTACTTCGTGCGTACTTAGCTGGGAATATTTGCATCGCAAATCCTGACCAATAATTTATAAAGCCGGGTGTTGAAGGTTATTCTTCAACACCCGGTTTTCTTATGTAACTGTTTTTTGGCAAGATCAATTTTAAAGAAAATTTTGACCTGGAATTGCTGTTTAAGTTATTTAGCCGTTTTATTATTTGATTTTGTATAATAAAATAGGTGATGGTGGTCGATTCTCTATTAGTGTAACTATTCAGCCTTCAGGAGGGCCTTGTTGAAACGCGCATTATGGTTTACCGGAATAATGACCCTTGGTCTGGCTGTTCAGGCCGGTGCCGCCATTTATTCTTACCGTGATGAACATGGTCGACTTTTTCTGACCGACAGTCCTCCTAACCGTAATTATAAAATTGTCGTCACCAGCAAAAAGGAACGCGAGGGGCCTGATTCCCCTGGCGCGACCAGCTTTGCAGTGAGTTCTTCGGCCCCCGCCCAGAAGTTTCTACTGCCAAATGATGATTCATTCAGCAAGTATATCAATGAGGCTGCTGAAGTCTGCGGCGTTGACCCATACCTGATCAAATCTGTCATCAAGGTTGAATCTGATTTTGACCCGCAGGCAATGTCTTCAAAAGGTGCGCAGGGGTTGATGCAGCTTATACCTTCAACAGCCCGGCTCGTGGGTTGTAATGACTCGTTCAATCCGCGCCAGAATATACTGGGTGGTGCCAATTATCTGAAAATGATGCTAAAACGTTTCGAAGGGCGCATTGACTATGCCCTGGCAGCTTACAATGCCGGCCCTGGCAATGTCGAAAAGCATGGTGGCATTCCGCCTTTTCGCGAAACCCAAAATTACGTGCGCAAGGTGCGCCACTATTACAAGCAGTATGCCGCGAATCTGCCGGTTGCCGAAAAGGCAACTTCTTCAAAGGCAAAAAAAGCCCGGGTTATGCCATTGTTGCACTCAGACCTCTCAAGGCGACTGACCGACGCCTATGAGAAGTTTCGTGATTCGAACGTCAGCGGTGCCATGGACTCTTACCGCGACATTCTGAATATTTACCCCCGCAACACTCAGGCGCTGTATAATCTGGCTTGTCTGCTCGACATGGAGCGTTGCTACGAGGAAGCGATCGATGTTTACCTGGCCGCCCTCAAACAAGACCCATTCCTTGATAAAGCCTTATACAACCTTGCCGTAATTTACGAACGGCTAGGCATGCATGCTGAGGCCATTGACACCTGGAAAAACTACGTTCAGGTGGCCAAAGATGAAGAAAAAATCGTCATGGCTGAAAAGTTCATGAAAGAGTTGCGCGAATACGCTGCCTTAAACTGAAACAACCTTCGCAGGAAGCTAAATGCCAGAAACCGTCTCAAGATCAATGTTTGAAAAGTTGCTCTATCTGGGAATTGCAACTTTTTTTCTCTGGCCATTTGTGCAACTCTGGTCGGTCAAGGCTTTGCCACTCTTTGATTCCGACAGTCACCTGCGTGCGGCGGTAGCGCTCGAAAATCTTATGGAAACTGCCCTTAGCCGCCCATTTGAACGAAGCTTCAATTCAGGATTCGAGCCGGTTAAGGGTTGCGAAGATCTTGATATGCTGGGAAAAATAGAGATTGCTACTCACCCTGATTTCCCGGCGAACGTGCTGGTGCGTGCCCAGGTGCGCTGGGGTATGTTTCCACTCAGCAAAAATCTTTATCTTGAATGTCTGCGTGCGAGAACCCGGCCATGAATACAAGACGCAAGGGCATCACACTTTGGGAACTGGCGCTATTCACCGTTTTTCTGGCTGTAGCTGGCGGTGCTTCTGTTTTCTTCTTTTTTCTAAATTCAACCGACATGAAGAAAGCTCAGCAGAAATTCGCCTGGGTGCAGGATATCAACGATGTGCTGGATGCGGTAGCTAATGAG
Source organism: Candidatus Rifleibacterium sp. (assembly GCA_035352635.1). GTDB lineage: Bacteria > Muiribacteriota > Ozemobacteria > Ozemobacterales > Ozemobacteraceae > Rifleibacterium. The sequence continues at coordinate 11,692 of DAOPYA010000028.1, read as the reverse complement.
ATTGCCAATTCAGTGCAGTTTGAACACCCTTTTAACGGGTCTTCGCGCGAATGTTTCTTTCGAGGGTCTTCTGCCACAGGAAGCCTGATTGCATCTGTATTTGAAGAAGGCTTCGTGTTCTCTGACAATTCGCTGACCTATGTTTCGCGAAGCGCGGCGACCACCACCGGCATGAAAAGACTTGGCAAATTTGTCAATCCTCTGGTGACCGGTTGTCGTGATGGCAGTTTCGTTCGCGTGTCGCCGAATCGTCTCGAAATAACTTTTCGGGCTGATTCGCCAGATGGCAGTGTCATCGGGCGAGAATTTTCACGGACAATCAACTTAAGAAACCAATGAACAGACTTCCTGACGAAAAACAATCACTGCTGCCGGTTCTTGTGATGGTTGGCTTTACCCTCTTGCTGGTCATCGCCATGATCGTCAGGGTTTATCGCGCCGACCGCGACCTTGGCATGATGCGAATTTCTTCACAACAGGCTTGACTGGCGGCCGAATCAGGTATCAGTTATGCCGTCGAAAAGATGCGGGTAGCCCTCGCCACCTCTGACCGCACAGCCAACCCTGAAGCTCTCACGGCGGTTTTTTTTGCCGACCAGCTCGAAACTGAGGACTGGATCGCCTTTGGCCAGAAAAGCCAGGCCTGGTTTCGCATTATTTCAGTTCGCAAATTTTTTAACGAAAATGCCACAGGCACCCGTCTTCTCGACGAAAATCTTCAGTTTCAGGTGCTTTGTGAGGGCCGAAGCGGCAAACACCGGTTTTCGACTTCGGCCGTTGTGCAGCTTTACGATCTGGTCAAAACTTTTGGTGTATTTTCGAGCCTCGATGAATATTATTATGGTACTCCTATACAGTCGCAGGTAGAATCCGCCGGTTCGCTCGACAATTTTGTCGCTGCCAATGCCAAAATGTTTGCTGATGGCGTCATTAACCGGCAGGGCATTTGTTTCGACCCGCAACTGCTGGTCAACATGTTTTCTTTTGATACTCCTGATCCATTTAACCAGGCCACTGGTACGCAAAAACTCGATCAGAGCTATGGCCGGCGTTACTTCCGCGATCAGTCGTCACCCTGCCTCGGGCCGCTTTATTGCGAAAGCCCGGTGGTCGTTGACTCACACATCTTCTTTGGCCCGGTGCAGACTTCGCTGTATTTTTTCCGGCGCGGTGCCAGCCAGCCCCGCATCGAAACCGGTAACTCAGCGGTCGCCATGAATTCAAGCCTGCGGATTCAGCATGCAGTTGATAATCTTGAAGGAAAGAACCCCGCTGATGTTTTTGTTGACCGTGACTCTCAGGCCTATGCATCGCTTATTCCGCCATGGCGACCTGATTTTGACCATCTGCGAAACCAGGCAAAGAACCGTGGTATTTATATCGACAGTGACGGAAAAGGCTTTTTGAACGGTAACCCGGTTGATATTGATTATCATGCCGGCGAGACGCACCTTTTTTCTGACAGTTATCGTGGGCCTAACTCGACACGTTTTGAACAGGATGAGCTTGACGAAAAGTTTGTGGTTCTCTCAAGCGAAATGCGATACCAGGGTTTCAATAACCTGAGTGCCGCAAGCTTGCAGGGCGCCCGCCTGGTTTTTTCAGAGCGCTCGGTTTATTTGCGAGGTGATATCGGCTCAGACCTGGTCATCGTCACGCCCAGCCATATTTTTATCACCGGCCCTACCAATATTGATTCAAGCCTGAATCTGTTTCTGATTGCCGGCGAGGGCACGGCTCTTTCGACGGTCGATCTCGAAAACCTCATTAAAGAAGCAAAACCCGGCGCCGAATTTATCGATGCAGCCAGGGAATGGCTAATCAAAGCAGTAATTTATAAACCCGGCGCCGGTGTTTACACAGCTGAGGCCAGGCCCCAAAAGGGCACTCCGGTCACTTTCCGGAAACTGTTTGGCGGCGAAAGCCTCAAGGTTAGAATCAATGGTGCCTGTATCGGTGGCAACTTGCAGCGCTGGATTGACAACACTGAGCCTGGAAGCCTGCAGATCAGGCATTTCTCAAATGCCGCTGACCGGCTTGGGGTGCGGGCTGTTTCGGTTAATGTGCTGCGCATGCGCACCCGACCCGAAAGCTAAATATAAAACCCATGCCACTATCTGAAAACCTCGAAAAAATCAGAACGCGTATGGCTCTGCACGCCAGCGAGGCGGGCCGCGTTGCGTCTGAAGTTAATTTGATTGCTGTTTCGAAAACTGTTGATTGCCAGAAGATCAGAGAAATGCACGCCTGCGGTCAGCTTGATTTTGCCGAAAACCGGCCGCAGGTTTTGCGCGACAAGGCAAGGGATCTGGCTGATCTGCAACTTCGCTGGCATTTTATTGGCCCCCTGCAGAGCAACAAGATCAAGTATGTTTACCCGGTGGCGAGCCTGGTGCATTCTATTGACCGGCGCGAACTGCTTGAAGAATTTGCCGCCTGGCATCGTCGGAGCGGTCGTCTTTGCCCGGTGCTGCTTCAGGTTCATATTTCACGCGAGGCGGCCAAACAGGGCTTTGCCTGTGATGAAGTTCTTGAGGTCATCAAAGCATACCGCGAGAGTGCCGATCTCGACATGCGTGGTCTCATGGGCATGGCGCCTCTTGACGCCAACGAAAGCCTGACCCGGGCATGCTTTCATGAGCTGGCTGAGTTGTTTGCTGCCAGCCGGGCTTTAGTCGGGCCGGCGTGGCACCCTGAGCATCTTTCGATGGGCATGTCAGGGGATTTTCATCTGGCAATTGCCGAAGGGGCTACGATGATTCGCATCGGTACTGCCCTTTTTGCGGAAGAGGTTTGAAATGCTTCTGTTGATCGAACTGTTGCGTCTGCTGCAACTGGTGGTTTTTGTCAGGGTTTTGCTGACCTGGATCATGCCCGGCAACTTGCCGGCGCTTATCAGGCCGGCTGCTGCGAAAATCGATCAGGTGCTGCGGCATTTTCAGGTTCTCATTCCGGCCGGCCCTGGTTACATTGACCTCGGCCCAATGCTGTTTATGGTGCTGATCGAAGTTATCATGCGGGTTCTGTATGCGCTTCTTAACCCGGGTGGTGCCATGCTGCTTCGCTACTGATAAAGCATCTGCCTGCGGGGTTGATTGCTGCTTCAGGGCTCAGGGCTCAGGGTTCAGACAGAGGCTTTCGAGTTCACGATAATCGACGGCGAGCACGTCAAGGGTCGCCTGGTCAAAGTTGCCGCTGGTTGCAAGATTACTGAGAAGTTCAGCCAGTCGGCGCCAGCCAAATTCAGTTACCAGCCGCGAAGTAGCTACCAGTGAACTGCGATAGAGCAATGCTGCCTGCTTTCGATCTGGGTTGTTGCCAAATTCGCGGTCGAGATCGGCAAGGCGGGTGATGTTTGCTGCGGTGGGCATTTCGCTGGCTTGCAGGCGGTCGGCGCCGCTTTCGAGTAACTGAGCCAGCCCCTCATTAAGCCAGACCGGGCAATTGCCCGAGGCGAGCAGAAAAATTACATGGTGGGTGTATTCGTGCAATACGGCACCGCGCAATGCCACCGGCCTGACATTGCTGCCTGGAACCGGCAGCCTTATTTTGCCGTCATAAAGTCCGCCCGCCCAGTCAGGGAGGTCGTGCACCCGGCGAAAGTCGTCGCTTGGCATTATGAGAACCTGTGAACGCTGTGAAGGGTAAAAATTAAGGCGCTCGCCCACCTCAGTGCATGCGTTTTCGAGCTCTTCGAGAAGATCTTCTGCCCAGTCTTCGGGGTAGCTTTCGGGGCATGAAAGGGTGAAATGCACGCTGGAAAAAGTCTGCATTTCGCTTTCGATTGAGGCTTCGCGTTGTAATTGTTCGAGTAATTTTTGGGTTGCAGGATTATCAGGGTTGATTTCGCTGCTGCGTCGCAGGTGAAACTCGCCTTCGTGCAAATCGCCATTGCGATAAAAAAGGCGGCCGAGCATAGTGTGGATTTCGGCATTGTCAGGCAGGCGTTCTGATGCTTCCTGGAGAGTGCTTATCGCCGCTGCCGGGTTTTCGGTTTTCTGGAAGGCGGCGGCCACTTTGAGGGCTATTTCCGGGTCGTTGGGGCGCAGTCTTATGAGTTCACGGGCTTCGCGTTCAACCGCTACGGCGTTTTTAATGGTGACCAGAGTTGAAAGCAGGTTCAGTCTGATTGAGACATCTTCGGGTTTCTGGGCGGTCGCAGCGGCAAACTGGCGGACAGCTTCGGCAAAATTTCGCTGGCCAGCCAGGGTGACTCCGAGGTTATTGCGGGCGCAGGCAAGGTTGGCGAGGGCGGTGTCGTTAAAAGGGTTCAGGCGGCAGGCCTGTTCGAAGTCACGAATTGCGCCTTCATGGTCACCCTGGGAGACCTTGAACATACCCTGGCGGTTAAAAACCCATGATTCTTCTTCGTGACCGGCTGTCGCAGCAATAGAGGCACCAAAGCACAGGGCCATGCTCAGCAACAGGATCTTCGCAGAGGAAGTAATTGGCAACAGTCGCATCTGCTCAGGCCTTCAGGTCGATTTTCAGGCCGCGGGAGCCATCTTTCATCGCCTGAATTTTCTTTTCCTCTTCTTCTTCGGCTTTTTTAGCGGCCGCGCTTCTGGGTGGTTGCCGCTTTTTCTTTTCGGCTTCCTCGTCTTCTTTGCGAACTACAGCGCCCTCTGCTGCTTCAGTCTTCTGAATGGTTTCAGTTCTCTTGGCGTCAGCATTTTTGTTCTGAGCCACATGATCAGCCTGCCCGGCTTCTTGCGCTTTCTGGGCTTCGCGCAGGCGACTGGCATCATCAGTGACCAGAAGGGTGGTCTTGATATCTATAGGCCTCACAGACATACTTCCTGCTCCTCATACTATAAATATCGGCATTTATCGGGAAAAATCAAGACGCTGCTCTCTGGCGGTTCAAAACGGCTGCGAGGCCCCGAATTATCGGCACCTCGCAGCCGTTTGCCATGATCAGATGCCCTTTACAAAGGCTTCGCCCTGGGAACACAACTTTTTAAGCGTTGCTTCGTCGCGTGCCTCGGCATAAAACCTGACGACCGGTTCAGTACCTGAGAAGCGCACCAGCACCCAGGCGTCGTTTTCGAGAATGCATTTGGTGCCATCGATTCTGATGACTTTTTTGACTTTAAAACCGGCGACCGATGTCGGATCATTCTTCAGACCGGCGATGGCTTTGGCCTTTTCTGCTTCAGTGAGTTTAAAGTTCAGGCGGCGGGTTACATAGGTGCCAACCTTCTTGTATAGGTTTTCGAGTATTTTGGCAATCGGCTTTTTCTGCATGGCAACCATTTCGGCAACCAGCAGGCAGGCAATTATACCGTCTTTTTCGGGTACATGGCCGCGGATGGTCATTCCCGCTGATTCTTCGCCGCCCATGACGATCTTATCGTGGGCAATCAGATCGCCGATGAATTTAAAGCCGACAGCAGTTTCGATGAGCTCAATTTTGTGAAATCCGGCTACCGCGTCAACCAGATGGGTAGTGGCTACCGAGCGGGCCACAGCACCTTTCCAGTCACGGGTGTTTTTGATATGGTCAAGCACCATGCCTAGTATCTGGTTCGGTTCGTAAAAAACGCCTTTAGGGCCAAGAACGCCGAATCGGTCAGCGTCGCCATCGGTTGCCAGGCCAAGGTCGAAGTTTCCGTGCTGCATTTTTTCGATCATGTCGGGAATATGGGCCTCAGAAGGTTCAGGTGGCTGGTGCCCAAAATATGGGTCAAGGTTATCGTTCATTACCGTTACTTCGCAGCCGGCTTCTTTGAGCAGGCGGTCAAGGTAACCGCGTGAAGTTCCGTAGAGCGGGTTCACAAGAATCTTGAGTTTAGCGGCTTTGATTGCCGTAAAATTGATTTTTTTGCGCAGATCGTCAAGGTAGGTTTCCATGGGGTCGATGCGCAGAATAAGCCCGCTTTTTTCTGCCTGGGCAAGGTTCATGACCTTGACGTTACCGCTTTTCATCAGTTCGTTGGCGCGATTTTCGATGTCTTTGGTCGTTTCGGGCAAGGCCGGGCCACCCCAGGCCGGTGAAAATTTGAGACCCTGATATTCAGGCGGGTTGTGACTGGCAGTAAAATTGATACCCCCCGAAAGCTTGCGACGAAGAATTTCGAAGCTGATGACCGGGGTTGGTGTATCGCGCACGCAAAGATAGGCCTTGATGCCATTGGCAGCGAACACCTCGGCGGCAACTTCCATGAACCGGGCCGACATGAATCTGGCGTCAGAACCGATCACCAGGCCCTGAGTGCAATTAATGCTCTTCAGGTGGTCGGCGATTGCCTGCGAGCAGATACGCACGTTGGCAAAAGTGAAATCGTCAGCGATAATTGCCCGCCAGCCAGATGTCCCAAATTTTATTTCCATATTCCCTCCAAAAAGTGTATTTCTTCTGCCAAGTTTAACGCCATAGACCCAGCCATGCAAGCTTTTTAGCCTGCCGATCGCCTGAACAGGGCTATAAAAATTTAGCTTGTTTGGATGGGTGGGGCGGGTATGTTAATATGGAAAATATGGACATTGCGAAAAATTTTGCCATAATGGCAGGGTTCGTTTATTGCGTGCTTGCCGGTTTAGCAGTCTACCGCGAAGAAAGAGCCTCGCTGGTTTTTCGCAAGATTGACGTCACCATGCCGCTACAATTTTTTCCGCTGGTGTTGCACGATGCTTTTGCCGGTCTGCTCTACATATGGCTCGGTTTTTTTGTTAACAATTATATTTATGGCAGAATTGTGACCCTGTGGGCGGCCCACCTGGTCTTTTCGATGGCTTTTCTGCTGCGTTTCAGGGGCGAAGAAGGAGATAACTACGCCTGGGTCGGCATGCCTCTCTGTATTGTAATTGGCGGCTACCTTTATTATCTGGCCATCATTGAGGGAGTTGCGATTGTCGATGTGTTCGATTTTCTCGAGGCAATTCTAGACTCCTGACTGAATCTGGGCCAAAAATTGCTGTTGCCGTCGGGCTTAAAACAAGGCTTTGGCGAGAATTTCTGCGGCTTTCTCAACCATGTGCCCCGTAAAAACCAGTGGCGGAGTTAGTCTCAGCACGTTGGGTCTGACGTTGCCGATGCCGGTTATCAGACCCAGTTCGCTGGCACGATTATGCAGATTCATTGCTGCTTCATGATTTTCAGACTCGATTTCGAGCATCATGCCAAGGCCGCGTATCTGTTTAATTGATTTGTGATTGCCGATCTTGCGATGCAGAAGATCTTTGAAAACATCGCCGAGTTGTTCGGAACGGCGCAGCAGGTCGTGCTGGTCAATTTCGTGCAACGTGGCCAAAGCGGCGGCGCATGAGGAACATACGGCAGCGGTGACCGGTTCGACCAGATCACCAAAATGCCCCGCAAAAGCGGCTACCCCGATGGGGTACCCATTGGCGAGACTTGGGCCGACGCACACTACATCAGGGTGAATATTCAGTAACTGAAAGCCAAACATTCTGCCCCCGGTGCGACCAATTCCACATTGGGTTTCATTCGAAATCAGATCGATACCGTTTGAGCGGCAGAACTCTTCAAGTTTGCCGAAAAAATTGCGGCATGGCTCAATAGAACCGCCAACGCCTATTGATGGCTCAATGATGATCGCGGCGGTCTGGTCGGCAAGGTCGGCGAAAAAGCTTTCAAGCGAACAGAGGCAGGCGCCACGGCAGGATTTTCCAAGCTCTGACAGGCGTTTACCCGTAACCGGAGGGTGGCTGAGGTTGTGACTGACAAGCTCAAAGTGTGTGTCGATCGAGAAGAGAGGCGAAAAAGTTTCGTCGTCTGACGACGAAACCACCAGAAACGAATTCTGTATGATGTCTTCAGAGATACCAATTATGTATGGTTTTTTGCGTAACTGTCTGGCAAGACTGCACGCCGAAGAAAGAGCCGCCACCCCTGATGTGAAAAGCTGCATGTGTTCGAGGTAGCCTGGCAACGAGGGCTTTAGGGCGTTGATCAGGTGTAACCCTGAGTTCGAAGCCGGGTTACGGTAAGCTTCAGTTATAGAGGGGCTGGCATGCCCGGCAATAACGTTACCGTTGGCCGCAAAGGTGTCGAGGTATGATTTATTGTTCTCGTCGAAAAGGGTGCAACCCTCGGCTCTGACAAAGGTTAATCGGCGTGAGCACGGCAAAACTGACATCGGGCGCATGAGAAATTCCTGCATAGAGGTCTCCTCATTAAAGATGCATATAATTTAAACATATTGCTAATCTATGTTCGAGGCAACATCTTTTTGTCAGGGCCAACGCATTAAACCTCTGAATTCCATTCCTACGGCCGTAATGGCCGTGCCTGATAGAGTTATTCCGGCGAAGGGGGGGGGGCAGTTCAATTGCAAATCTGAGAGGTTTGTTCAGTCTTTCGATCCGTTCAAATTTTCTGCCACGGATTAACGCAGATGTACACTGATGTAATCTGCAAAATCCGCTTTAATTCTGCAGTTGTCAATAAACCTGTAAACCCCGCCTGAGCATCAGGGTTTCATTTTTTCATCAAGCATCGACCATGGAATAATTGCAGGTTTTTCGAGCACATCAATGGTCAGATTTGAGTTCAACAGTGAATAGGTGGCCTTAAAGCCAAAGCCCGAGACCATGCCGCTGTTGACATCGCCTTCGACGGCCAGGCCTTTCGACTGGATTTTATTGCGAAATTTTTCGAGCATTTCGCCGGGGTTGCCTTCGACCGGGTATGAATAGGTTTTGAGGGAAGTCATATATTTTCCTTGGTGATATTAAAGTTCGCTTTGAGTGGCAAGATCATCAGTAACGCAGTGACTGCAGAGTTTCCACAACCGAGTTTAACCGGATCGCCCGGCAAAAACAACAGTTTTTTCGTGGTGTTGCCCTATTTTGCAGCAGGGCAAGTTGCCAAAAATCGGGTTTAAAGGCCTTTACATGGCTGTTTTGGGATAATCTTTTAAAGTTAGGTTTACATAATTTTAATTATTTTGACTGCGGAAAAATTCTGCGGTTTCACGTGAAACGAATGTCGGCGCAAAATAAAAGGCGGGAAAAAATCACCTGATCAACCGGGTGGCTGATCAGGTGATTTTGTCGGTCGGTGGTCAGTTGAGTTTGTGTGCCTTGAAGATTTCCTGGAGGGCGAGGTTGGCGGCCATGCGCACCTCGCGGCTCTGGTCGCGGGTAGTATTCTTCAGGGCTACGAGGCATCTGATATCGCGAAGATTGCCGAGCGCCTCGGCAGCAGTTTTTCTGACTGCTGAACTGCGGTCGGCGAGCATCATCATGAGAGTTTCGACGACATTGCTGTTACCGATGCGGCCAAGAATCCGGGCTACGTTTTCGCGCAGAAAGTTATTGCGATCCTGGGCGATGCGCAGAAGTCTTGAGATCAGGTTGTTCTCGCCGATTCTGACCAGAATATCACAGGCATGGCGTCTGATTCGTTCTTCGGGGTGTTTGAGAGCTTCGATCAAGACTTCGTAAGAGTTTTCGGCAAAGCTGACAATTGCTTCGCTGCATGCAAGCGGTACAATGGGCGATGGGTCGTCGAGGCGGGCGAGCATCGGCATGATTGATGCCGGGTCGCCAATGCGTGCCAGGGCTTCAGCAGCGGCTTCGCGAACCTTTTCGGCGGCGTCTTCGAGGCACTTGACCAGATGCGGCAGTGCAACCCGGTCGCGGCGTTCGCCCAGCACGACTACTGCCATGGTTCGCACTGATTCAGTCTTGTCGGTCAGGCTGCCAATAATAATATCGGGCACCCGGGCGTCGGCCATCTGTGAGAGTGACTTGATCGACAGGCGGCGTACCAGTTCTGACGAGTCTTTGCTGGCTTTTTCGAGAAATTCGACGGCGGCGGTATCTTTGAGTTCGCCGAGCACCTGAGCGGCTTTGGCCCTGACAGTCTCGACAGAATCGCGTAGTGCTTCGATGGCTGGCTGTACTGCAGCGGTGGTGCCGATTTTGCCGATGGCCTCAATGGCAGCTGAACGAACCTTTTCGGTTGTGTCTTTAACAAGATTTGACAGGGTTCTGATGGCACGCGGGTCGCGGGTATCGCCTAAAACAGTGGCAATAGACACCCGCACTGGTTCAGCCGGATGTGAAGCACCCATGATGAGTTTTTCGACAAGCTTGCGGCTCTGATTGGCTATCAACTGGCGTGACAACAGTTCAAGCGGAATATTGTATTCAGACTTTTTGAGAATGTCGATCAGTGCGTCGAGGGCGCCTTCGGTTTTGATGCCGCCCAGGGCTTCAACGCACCACTGGCGCTGAAGTTGATCGCCGCTGGCAAAGTAGCTCATGATGACCGGGATCGCCTTGTCGTTGCCAACTTTTGCGAACAGGTGGGCGACGTTCAATCTGATCAGGTGGAGAATTTCGCCGCTGCATTCGAGAATGCGCCGATCAGGGATACCGGCAAGTTTTTTCAGGTCTTTGTCGGTGAGTGATTCGCGGGCGATTTTAATCAACAGGCCGAAGGCGCGTTCATCCTGAAGAGTTGCCAGGGCCTGAGCTATTGAGAATTGCGCCCAGGCGTAACCTTCTTTAAGAATGACCGAAAGCGGGTTCGCAGTGGTCAGGCACTCATCGATGGCCAACAGGCTGTCGGCGATGCAGGTGCTGAGTTTTCGATCTTCAGTGCTGTCGAGAACCTTGAGCAGCGGAAAGATGGCTCTGATACTGCCGATCCGCCCAAGAATGCGCACCAGAGATGACAGGATATTGTTGTTATTACCGCCCTGAATTGCCTTGGTGATCTGATCTACGGCCGTTTCACCCATTTCGCAGATGGCCCATTCGGCCTTTTCGACAATCTGACCATCTTGTTCGGCAAGGGATTTTATCAGGGGTTCGATGGCTCTCGCGCCTTTAATCAGGCCGAGGGCTTCAATGGCAGCAAGTCTGACATCTCGTTCAGAATCGGTAAGGCGCTGTACCAGAGGATCAATGGCGATCGGGTTGCCGATCTTGCCGATGGCTCTGGCTGCTGAAATCTTGTGCTCAGGCTCGGCAGTTTCAAGAAATTTGATCAGATTGCCCGCGGTCGCCTTTTCGCCGATTTCGCCAAGGGCTTCAATTGCCTTCAGGCAGAGCATCGGGTCTTCTTTTTCGAGAATTGAAAGAACATAGCGACTGGCTTTTGAAGATTTGATCTTGGCAAAAGCTTCGAGCGACAGCAGAGTTAATCTGCTGTTGAAAGAGTTCGCCAGCTTAAGAAGGGGTTCAACAGCTTTGGCGTCGCCGATTTCTCCGAGCGCCCAGATGATTTTTTCTTTGAGCTGCGGGTTGCTGACCTGAAAGATATCGATCAGCGGATCAACGGCATTTGCATTGCGGATCTGACCCAGAGCCTGAATGGTGGCGGTTCTTATGCGTTCGTTGTCTTCGCCGAGAACAACAAGAAGTTGATCGCAGGCCGCGGTGGATGCCATTTTTCCGAGGGCTTCGATAGCTTTGAGTCGCACTTCGAATTCTGGGTCTTTGAGCATGGGCAGCACAATGGCCACCGACTTGGGGTCGGCAATATTGCCGATGGCTTCGCAGGCGATATAACGCAAGTCGTTGTTGCGGCTTTTCAAGAAGGCGCTGACTGCTTTAAGGGCTGATGCTGAGCCGATTTTGCCGAGTGCTTCAAGGGTTACATAGCGCAGGTCTTCGTTGTCTTCTTCTAGAAGCTTGATGAGCGGCATTACCGCATCTTCAACCCCGATGCGCCCAAGTGAGCGTGCCGCAATGAATTTAAGCTGCGGCTGTTCTG
>DAOPYA010000027.1:0-47815 GCA_035352635.1 Candidatus Rifleibacterium sp. | reverse complement strand
ATTACTAAAACACATTCCAGAGGGTTTTTCAATACCCCATATCTATTTCAGGGAACTTAAGAAAGGTTTAACTTTTTTAAAATTTGTTTTGTTGAACAGTCTGCTTTTTGCGCTTATAATGACGCCTATGGCAGATGCAAAAAGCTTGTTCAGAATACTAAAACTGACTTTTGATGAGAACGCCTCCGACCTGCACCTTAAAGTTGGCAAAGCCGCTGCGATAAGGGTTGACGGTCATATTCGCCACCTCGAAGATTACAAATTCAACAAGCACGATTTTGAAAAAATCATCGAGGTGCTGCTTACTCCCGACCAGCAAGACCAATTCCACAAAAACCACGAGATAGATTTTGCCTATTCCCTTGAAGGTGTGTGCCGGTTCAGGGTTAATCTCTACCTCGATCTCAACGGGGCGGGTGCCGTTTTCAGGGTTATTCCCTACCGGGTCATGGATTTTGACGAAATCCGTCTGCCGGTCGCGGCCCGCCGGCTTATAGAACAACCCAACGGTCTGATTCTGATTACCGGGCCAACCGGGGCCGGCAAGACATCGACCATGGCAAGTTATCTCAGTTACGTTAACCGTATGGCCCGCCGTCATGTAGTTACGATTGAAGACCCGATCGAATACCAGTTTGAAGACGGCAGCAGCTTTTTTAACCAACGTCAGGTCGGTATAGACTGCCTGAGTTTTTATGATGGTCTGCTGACGGTTCTGCGCCAAGACCCAGACATTATCGTGGTCGGTGAAATGCGCGAACCAGAGACCATTTCATTGACGCTCAACGCTGCCGAAACCGGAAAGCTCGTGATCGCCACTTTGCACACCAGTTCGGCGGTGAGCACTGCCGAGCGCATTGTCAACGTTTTTCCTGAATCCCGCCATCATCAGATATTTTTGCAGCTGTCGATGGTATTGCGCGGTGTCGTTTCGCAGACATTACTCCCAAAGATCGATGGTGGGCGGGTCGCCGCCTTTGAAATTCTGCTGAACACTTCAGCGGTGCGCTCGCTGATCGCTGACGGCAAAATTCACATGTTGCCGTCGTATCTTGAAACCGGCGGTGAATTCGGGATGACGACCATGGAAATGTCTCTGGCACAGCTGGTTAAAGACCGGGTTGTCAGAAAAGAAGATGCTTATGCGGTGGCGCCGAATCCGGCGGCTTTGCGTAAGATTCTCAACGAACCACCAGTATGACAGGTAGCCAGATGCTGAGAATTCATCGTTTTTTTGAAATTGCCATTGAACGCCAGGCCTCTGATCTTCATCTCAAGGCCGGGTCGCCGCCGATCATAAGGGTTGGCGGCCGTCTGATTCCGTTGCCCGATGAGCCGCTCGCCTACCAGGAAATGCCGAACCTTTTTCTGCCGCTGATGGATGTTAAGGCCCAGGGCGACCTGCGCACCCAGCATGAGTCAAATTTCATGGTTCGCTATAAAAACCGCTGGCGGGTGCGTGCCTGCATTTTCAGTCAGCGTGGCTGTCTGTCGGGGGCTTTTCGTTTTATTCCCCTGGCGAGCCCATCTATTGATTCCCTGGGCCTGCCGACCATGCTCAAAGATATCGCAGCCCGGCCCCGCGGGTTGTTTCTGGTTACCGGGCCGGCCAACTCTGGCAAAACTCACACCCTCGCGGCGATTGTCAACGAGATCAACCGCATCTCAGCCCGCCATGTCATCACCATTGAAGATCCCATCGAATTTGTCTACCGCGAGCGCAAATCGATTTTTACTCAGCGCGAAATCGGTGTTACTGCGAATGATTACCACAGTGCCCTTATGAATGCCCTGCGTGAAGACCCTGATGTCATTCTGGTCGGCGAAATGCGCGATGTCGATACCATCGAAATGGTGCTGACTGCCGCCGAAACGGGGCATCTGGTTCTATCGACTCTGCATACGGTCGGTGCCGTTCAAACTATCGACCGTATCATCAATATGTTTCCAGGTCATCGTCACGAAGAAATTCGCACCCAGGTTTCGATGTCGCTGATTGGCATCATCTCACAAATTCTTCTGCCCAGCCTCCATAAAAAAGAGCGGGTCATGGCTTATGAATTGATGATCATGAACTCGGCAATGCGCAACATGATCCGCGAAAAGAAAACCAATCAGCTGAAATCAGCACTGATGCTGGCCCGCAAAGAGGGCTGCAAAACCCTCAAGGATTCTTTGAACGAGATGCTCAAAGACGAGCGTGTTGATGGCAAACTGGTTTCGACGATCATGAAGGAGATTGTAGAATGAGTCAGCAGAATGAAATCGAATCCTTCAGATTTGTCAAGGCCGCCCGCCGGCTGTTAAAGCCTGCCACCAGCCGTCTTGAGGGCATGGTATATGAAGAATTTTCTGATGAACTCAAGTTTGAAGCACTTCTCAGCCTTGGCAAAATCGGCGATCATGATTCACTTCAGACTTTAAGCCGGGCCTTTAACGATTACCCTGATTATATTGAGCCGGTTACGGCCCTGGGCCTCTTCAAGAGCAGTACCCCGGTGACCAGCCTGGTTGAACGCCTCCAGGATCCCGATTCGCTTTTTAAAGAAGAAATCGTCAGGGTGCTCGGCGAAATCGGCGACCCGATGGCTACCAGGCCGCTGATGGAGTTGCTGCACGACGAAGACCGTATGGTTCGCTATTATTCGGCCCGTGCCCTTCATAAAATGGGCGGGCGTGATGTGGTTCAGGCTCTTTGCAGCCTGCTCAACGACCCCGATGAATGGATCGTCATAAACGTTCTCGAAATCCTTTCGGGCATGCGCGACCCCGAGGCTATCCCGGCCCTGGTCGGGCAGTTTGAAATTGCCCGCGATTCGCGTCTGAAGGCGATCATCATCTCATCGCTGGCCACTTTTGCCGAAGGAAAGCTTCTCAAGACCTTCGAGAGTGGTCTGAATTCATTTGACCCGCGCATTCAGGCAAATTCGGTAGAAGCAGTTTCGCTGCTGAAGATACCTGCCCTTGAAATGAAGCGCAAACTTAAAAAATTCTATGGCCACCCGAATAATCGGGTGCGGGCCAATCTTTGTATTGCCCTGGCCAACGCTGATGCTGAGGCTGTTACCGAAGAGCTTTCGGCCATGCTGCAGAGCCGCGATGCGCCAACCCGCCGCTCGGCCGCTTATGTTCTAGCTCGAATAAACAACCCCAAACGCGAAGAATACGTTCATAAACTTCTGGCTGACGAAAATTTCGGGGTCAGAAAAATGGCGCTCAAAGCCGCTCTTGAACTCGGCGATCTGGTCGGGGTTCGAGAAATTCAGCCGTTGCTCGCCGACGAAAATCAGTGGGTGCGCCGCGAGGCCGTAGAATGCGCAACCCGCGTTGAAGATTTTCCAGATGACGCTATTCTCGGGCTTTTTAAAAAAGAAGATAGCCCGCCAGTCGTTGAAATGCTGCTGAAATATATCGTCAGCCGCAGGCTGGTTGCCGCTATTCCGCAGATTTTTGAAAGAATACGCAAAGAGCCTGAAGAAGAAATGCCCTGGCTGATAGCAGCTCTCGGGCATCTTGGCGCCCGCGAAGAGCTTGGAAAGGTTAAAAAGTGTCTTGGGGCAGTGCGGGCGAATGTCTATTCTGAATATTACCAGGCTTTGCTGCTGAATGGCGAATTGCAGGTCTTTGATGAACTCGCTGCCGGTCTGAAAGACAAAAAGCGTGAGAATGAATTGCTGGTCTGGGTTAGAATTGCCGGGGTTCTGGGTGGCTTTCTGCAAAAGCCCGAAGAGTTTTCACGGGTGCTTCTTGGTGCGCTTGCCGATGAAGTGAAGCGCGACATGGAAGGAGTAACGGTTTTTGCCGATTCAGAGAACGAAAACACCATCGATAATCAGATGCGTGCCGGAATCGGCTTCATTGACAACCGTGATTACAACCGTGCCCGTGAAGTATTCGAAAAAATATTTAAGACCCGTCCAAAAGATTTCGATGCGGGGTTTTATCTGGCCAGCGCCCTCTACAACCTCGGCGAAGTGGCACGTGCCCAGGAAATCCTCGAAAAAATCATTCAGTTGAATCAGGGGCATGTCGAAGCTGGCATTCTGCTTGGGCAGATTTATTTCAGGCGCAAAGAATGGCAAAAACTGGCAGCTTGCTACGACAGGCTCAAAAAACATCTGAAAACTGACGACAAAAAGAACGTCATCAGGGTATATGGTGCTCTCGGGCTTGCCTACTTCAACCAGAAGAAATACGCCGAGGCAATCGAGGCGCTGAATCTTGGTCTGCAGGCTAACCCTCGCGATCTGTCGTCGTCGTATCATCTGGCGCTCTGCTATTATTCGGTTGGTGAGACCGAAAAGGCCAGGCTGATTCTCGAAACTCTCCGCAAAACCCTTCCGGCAGACAGTCAGGTGCTAAAAAACGTTATCGAACTGCTGCAGCGTATTTAATAAATAGAGGTTCAAAATGTCAGAATTATTAAAAGTTTGTCAGCTGGTTAAGGTTAAAGGTGCTTCAGATCTGCATCTTTACCCCGACCAACCAGTTTTTTACCGCCTGCATGGCCAGATCGAAAAACTCGATTCGATTCAGCTCAACGAAGATCAGATTAAAAAAATAATTCTTGAAACCAGTACCCCAAAAGCCCGCGAAATTCTCGGCAAACAACGCCAGGTCACCTATGCCGAAAATGTTGAAACTGTAGGGCGACTGCGCTTTTCCGTGTTTCTCGACAAGGGAAAATTCGCCATCGCCATCCGATTTCTAAACGAAAAATTCTTCGAACTCGATGAACTTGGCTTCGCTGAGGGAATTCGCCGGGTGATCTCGCAACCTTCCGGGCTGGTGCTGGTAGGCAGCCCATCGGGTGAGGGAAAAACCACCACCATAGCCGCCATGCTTAATTTTATCAACAAGCATTTTGAAAAAAGCATTTTTACCATCGAAAACCCGGTAGAATTCGTTTTTACCGACGAAAAAGCCGCCTTCATTCAGCGCAGTATCCCAGTCGATATCTCAAACTTTTATAACGGAATGTGCGAAGCATATCGCGTCGATCCTGATGTCGTGGTCTCAGACTCAATCAATTACTCTGACGCCATGGATCAAGCACTCACCCTCTGTGAATCGGGTTGCATGGTTATCGGTTCTACCGAAGGCGGCGATTGCCAGCAGATTCTCGATCGGTTGATCAACTGCCGCGAACCGGCCGGGCGCGAAGCACTGCGTGCCAGAATTGCCGCCCAGTTGAAAATGATCGTCAGTCAGCGGCTGATTCCGCGCGAAGATAAAACCGGTCGGGTGGCCATCTTTGATATCATGATCAATACCCCGCAGATGAAGGCTCTGGTTCGTAACAATAATATGAGCATGTTTCGTGCTCTGCAGGGTCAGGGTGAAATCGCCGGCATGAAAACCTTCGATTCCCAGCTGGCTCACCTGGTGAGAAAACGCATCATCAGCCAGAAAGTCGGTTCTGAATACGCGATCGATAAATCGCGGATCAATAGTTAAAGGGGCCTGCAGTATGGATATCCGCAAAATGATCGAAAAAGTTAAAACCGCCGGCGGCACCGAACTGCACCTGAAAGTCGGTGCCAGACCCTTGATGCGTCGCAACAAGTTTCTGCGGCACATGGACATGCCTGTGCTGCACGAAGACGACATGACCACCATGATCAAAGATCTTCTCAACGAAGATGATCGCCAGAAATTCGCCCGACTCAGCTCGTATGAAGCCAATTTTTTCGGGCGACCACCCTGCAATTTCCGCCTGACTCTTTTTCACTCGCAGCAAAAACCCGTCGCCCTGATCAAAATTATCAGCAGCAAAATACCAACCCTCGAAGAAATCAGGTTCCCTGATGCTCTCACCCCGATTATCGATGCCCGCAAAGGCATGTTTATCATCGCAGGCCCCGCCAGATCTGGCATCTCAACCTCTCTGGCCGCCATGGTTGAGCGCATTAACCAGCTGCACCCCCGCCATGTGCTGATTATCGAAGATCCCATCGAGTTCAACTTCGAACCGAAACGCTGCCGCATTTCGCAGCGTCAGTTCCGCAAAGATATCAATCAAATCGAACAGGGCATCAATTTTGCCAAGCGCATGGATGTCGATGTGCTTGTTATCGGCGATCTGAAGCGCGAGATACCCTTCAGAAACATCATTGAATACGTGGCTGGCGGGCATTTCGTCATTCTCAGCATGCAGACCCTCGGCATCGTCAGCACTCTCGAAAAATTTATTTTTTCGTTTCCTGAACCTGACCGGGAATACGTCTGCCAGGTTCTCGCTGAAACCCTGCAAGGCATCTGTTCGCAGGCATTGATTGCCGACATGGGCGGCAAGCGGGTAGTGCCGGTTCATGAGACGCTCGTAGTTAACAGCACCGCCATGAGCATCATTCAAAAGGGTAAAGTTTCGCAGCTCGAACCAAATATCATGAGCGCTGGCCCTGGCAGCCAGCTCTTTGCCCAGGTAGTTCAAAAGCTCTATCTCAAGAATGACCTTGAACGCACCGCCGGCGATGACTTTCTCGATTTCTACAGGGGCACCAGGGGGTAAGATATGATTAATAACCGCGGCCGAAGAGGTTTTACGTTGGTCGAAATGAGCGTTGTCGTTGCCATTATCGGCGTTTTATACGCTACTGTGGTGCCGATCTATGGCAAAACGATTCTGCGTGCCCGTGAAACCGCTCTTAAAAACAGTCTGCATACTTTTCGCACCACCTTGAACAATTACTACAAAGATCACGAAAAATGGCCTGAAAACCTTGATGCACTGGTCAGAGATGGCTACATCCGAAATATCCCCCCTGATCCTTTTACTGAAAAGAGTGATACCTGGGTGGTGGTACCTTCTGAAGCCGGTCAGAATGATGTCTATGATATAAAGTCTGGCGCAGAAGGTCAAAGCCTCGATGGAATAAGTTATGCCGATTTCTGAACGGGCTGGGGTTTCGCTGCTGGTGTTGACTGTCAGCATTGTTCTTCTCGCAATCGGTCTGTCAGTGGTTATGCCCCGTGCCGACCTCGAAGTCAGAAGAAGCCGCGAAGATGACCTGCGCTTTAAACTTGGCGAGTTCAGAAGAGCAGTTAATAAATTTGAACGCTGCCATAACCGCCCGCCCGTCGACCTGCAAGAATTGTTATCTGATGCCGAAGGGCGAAGGTTTTTGCGCCGCCCTTACTCTGACCCAATGACCGGAACCTTTGACTGGCAATGCAGTATTGCGTCAGACGGAGCGCTTGTGGTGCATTCTGCGAGTGATCAACCCGGTATCAATGGCGTGCCCTACCGCGATTTTCGTTGATCAGGCTGCCGCACGTTTTTCGAGCAGGTTGCGTGCAAATTCAAGCCCCTGTATGTCAGTCTGCCCAAGCATTCGCGCTATTTCTTCGACCCGGTCGTTATTTTCGACCCGGCAGATGGCAACCAGCGTTTTTTCGTTTTTGACGGTTTTGCTCACCATAAAATGATGATTGCCTTCTTTGGCGATCTGATGCAGGTGGGTCACCAGGATTACCTGTTTGTTCAGGGCCAGACTGCGCAGACTCTCGGCTACTGCTTCGGCAGTTTTTCCGCCAATACCTGCGTCGATTTCGTCAAAAACCAGGGTCGGCAGCTCATCGCTGCTGGCCAGAACCTTTTTAATTGCCAGGGCAACCCGCGATAGCTCACCGCCAGAGGCGATTTTTCGCAAAGCCCCGCCCGGCGAACCCGGATTGAGAGAAACATTGAATTCAACGCTCTCAGCACCTGCCGCACCGGGGTTAACCAGTGCTGTCAGTTCTGCCTTGAAGACAGCCGCGTTGAAGCCCAGGCTGGCCATTTCACTGGAAACTTTTTTGTTGAGACTTTCGGTAAGCTTTTGCCGCTCGCGACTGACCTTGGTTGATAGTTCCTGAAACTGGCGGTCGATGGCCGCAAATTCTTTTTTAAGGCGGTCGCGAGTCTGGTCTGGCGCCAGCAGTTCTTCAAGTTCATTGCTGATTCTGTCTTTTATGGCAAAGAGGCCCGCAAAATCACTTGAATATTTGCGACAGGCTCTTGAGATGGCGGTCAGACGCTCTTGAACTTTTTGCAGTCGCTCGGGGTCAAGGTCGGTACTCTCGGCCATTGCTTCAAGATCTTTTTCGAGCGCCTTTAATTCGTAGTAGAGGTTGCTGCTGCGCTGAAAGAATTCTTCAAAGCGGTTGTCGAAACCTGCTATTTTTTTAAGCTGCTCAAGAGTGCGATAGCATTGCATAGTTGCCCCGGTCTGCTCATCGCTGCCTGTTAAAAGACCTGTGGCAGTCTGCAGACAGGTGATTATCTGCTCAGAGTTACTCAGTCTTTTCAGGTCTTCTTTCAGCTGATTTTCTTCTTCAGGGTCTGAGAGATTCAAGGCTGAAAGCTCTTGAATAGCATTCTGCAATTCGGCAATGCGGGTCGTCGATTGTTGCTGGCGATTCTCGAGATCGAGCATTTTTTCGGTGAGCTTCTGGCGTTCACGATGAACTTGCCGCAACTCTACCAGGTTTTTGTGGTGTTGTTGATTGCCGGTGCGGTCGAGTAACTGTTTCTGAACATCAGGAAGCAACAGGGTCTGGTGTTCGTTTTGCCCATGGATTTCCATGAGGTGGGGCCCGATCTGCTTTAAAAAGGCTGCGGTGGTCAGAATGCCGTTAACCAGCACCCGGCCAGTGCCTTCATCTTTAAAAGTGCGTGAGATTGAGAGGCTATGGGGATCTTCTTCATTTTTGAAACCAGCCTCGTCAAGCACGGCTGCCAGTGTTTCACGCCCGGTAATATCAAATTCAGCCTGGATTTTTGCGCTGCTTTGCCCGGAAAGAACCAGCCCGGTGCGGGCTTTTTTGCCTAACAGCAGCTTGACAGCTTCGAGCAGAACGCTTTTGCCGGCACCTGTTTCGCCAGTGATGACATTCAGGCCTGGCGAAAAAGCAAGCTCTGCTTTCTGCATGAACAAAAAATTTTCAAGGAATATTTCGCGGATCATGATTAAAAAATATTGCGATTGCGTGACAAGCCAGGGTCGTTTGGAGTCCAGAATACTTTTCTGATGCCGAGGGCTGTGTTGTCGGCTCTTATAGTCGATATTTCCTTGAGAGTGGCAAGAATATTGCTTTTTCTGGTTTCGGCTGGTGTGTTTTTGCGAACCAGAGCGCTGATCTGAGTCGGGTTGATTGGCCCCTCAAGCGGCAACAGGTTCTTCTGGGTGGCTGGTTCTCGTTTGGCTTCCGGTTCAGGCTCGGGAAGCGCTGCGACCACAACTGGTTTTTGCGGTGGTTCGGGCAGAACTTCGATGCCCGGGCCCGCATAGGCAAGTACTTCGAGTTTGGTTCCGGGGTAGTAGAAGGCGAGAATCTGCCGGGCGCTGTAACCTGAAAGTGCCATACCGATGGCGCCGTCCTGGCACATTCCAACCCGATGACCGTAATTTTTGCCGACGAGTTTGCGGGCGTTCCAGGGCAGGGGTTTGGGTTTAAGCTGGGGGTCTGGCTTCGGGTAGCGACCGGTTGGTTTGTTCTGACGGTAGCGATTGCCATAGGAACAAAAGGGATCTTCGCCCTGAGGCCCATCATAATGACCGACAAGATAGGGGATTTCACTGCCTGACCAGGCTGCTTTGCTGCTGATGAGATAACCGCCGCAGCTTGAATGGTAAACCGTATTAGCCGGAGCCTTGGCGAACGAAAGAATCTGCCCTTCGGTTTTTCTGACGGCCTTCGAAGACAACTGGGTCTCTCGAAGCAGACCGGTATAGACCTGGCAGTGAACGGTGTCGCAGACTTGATAGCGGTTGTCGCGGCCATGGCGATCAATGTGCCTCACCGCGTAGGTTCGGGCGGCAATTGTTTGGGCTTCCTGGGCAGCGTCAGGCGCTTTTACGGAAATTTCGCAGGGAACCACTGATTTGAGATAGTCTTCAATATCGACGAGGTTGACGCAGATGAGCCCGCCACGCTCGGGCGCTATCGCCAGGGTGCCACGGTAAGCATGACTTTTGCCATTGCCGCTTTTTATTTTAAGGTTGATCGGCACACGGCCAACTGTCGAAAAAAGGAGCTCGTTATCAGTAAAATAGAGAGTTTTGCGATCATCGATACTGAGACGGGTTTTGCCTTCTTTAAGCAGACTCAGCTGAACGCTGGTTGCTTTACCCGAATAAATCGCATGGTTGCGGGTGCCATCGAAAATTTCAATATAGCCGGTGCTTGGCTCAATAGTAAAATTCTGCGGACGACCCAGGGTAGTCAGCCCAATTTTTACGATGCGCGAGACATCAAGATAAGAGCCTTCACTGGCTGCAGAGCACAGAAAGAACGCAACAAGAAGAAAAAGCACTGGCTTGAAAAATAGTGTTTTTGAAGTCATGCATGGATTCTAAACTACATTGTTGCCAAGGTCAATACCCCGTGCATAGGCTATTGCTGAAAACCCTGAATTTTCCGGGAAAAACAACCTAAAAAACTTTTTTTGCCGAATACCCCAGCCCTTTAATAGCATCGACGACAACTTCAGGGTTTACCGCGTGCCCGCTGATATATGCCCGCTTTTCATTCAGCAGAACGGTTGCCGAACTGATACCACCAATTTCAAGAATCGCCCTTTGCACCGCCTCTGCACATTTATTGCAACTCATGCCTTCGACGATCAGAGTGAGGTCGGCAGAACTCGCCACCGAAGACTGGCAGGCCGAACAGCAGGCCGGGCCCTTGCGGCTGCGATACCAGGCATAAGCGATGATGGCAAGCATAAATATGGCACTGCCTGTTTCAAGACTGCTTAACTCGGTATGGCAAGCTGGAACCATATTTCCGAGACCTGCCTGAGCGAATTTCTGATCGACAAGGTCGAGCAGCAGGCCGCCCGCCATCGAGCCTACAAAAATAGTAACAAGATAAATTATGGCTGAAGCCCTACCGAGAAGTTTCCAGATAACAGAAATCGCTGCGGCATTGGTCGCAGGGCCAGAAATCAAAAAAACAAAAGCGGCGCCCGGGGTAACGCCCATGCCGATAAAGGCAAGAGCTATCGGTATGGAAGCCGTCGAACAGACATACAGGGGAATACCTATCACAGCCATCAACAGCATCGTCAGGTAATAGTTGCCGATATAATCGCTGAGCCAGGGGCCAGAGATAAAGGTCGAAATGACGCCCGAGATCAAAACCCCGATTACCAGCGCTTGAGAGATGTCGCCGGGCAGGGTAACGAATGCGTATGCTAAAGCAGCCCGAAACTTGGCGGCAATAGACTGGGAAGGTAGCGATTCGAGAGCCGACTCGGGTTGTGCTGCTGCTGTCGCGTTGGCTTTTGAATTATCAGCCTGGTCAGTGAATGAAACCAGCAACCCGCCGACAATACCGGTTAATAAAGCTGCCAGTGGCCGAAAAATTGCAAAAACAGGGCCTAGAAGGCCCCAGGTGGCCATGATCGAATCGACCCCGGTCTGGGGAGTTGAAATAAGAAACGCTGTGGTGGCTCCCTTGCTGGCCCCATGCTGTCGCAGTGAAGCAGCCACCGGGATTACCCCGCAAGAGCACAGCGGCAGAGGAACGCCCAGCAGACTGGCTTTGAAAACTGAGCTGAACCGGCCGGTTCCGAGGTGTTTTTCTACCAGACGCGGCGAAATCAGAACCGACAGTATGCCCGAAATAATAAAGCCCAGCAGCAGATAAGGAGACATCTGAGCCAGAACAGTCCAGCAGGATTCCAGCAGCTGCAAAAATTTATCCATTATTATGCTCCGAAAATAGTGTCATTACAAATATAGCATAACTTCAGGCAAATGCAAGCCTGATTAAACGCAGATGTTAGGCTCAGATTTTTGCGGCAATGGCGGTGCCGCGCTTGCGGGCATCAATGCGCCCGAGAATGATGATTACCGAGAGGGTGGTGTTATCGGCAGATTTAACCGGAATCAGGCTCAAATGCAAATCAAAAGCGTAGTTCTCGCCGATGATGTCGCATTGTTCATTCTCGACCCATTTTTTTTCAGCCATGAGAGTGCTGAGTTTGTTACGAAGCTCAATCGGGATGGGGGTCTGGGAGAAATCCACTTCATATATTTCATCCCAGTTAAGCTTGAACATGGTCAGCAGCTCATCGTTTGCGAAGGCAACCTTCTTTTCTGAGTTAACCATCAGCAGAGGAACATTGATAAAATTGGTCAAAGCCGCGAAGCGTTTCTTTTCTAGCTGAATTTTGTCAAGTTTGAGCTGGTCGCGAACTCGCAGGTTTTCAGCCATGCTCGACAACCCGGCGATGATCTGATCAACTTCGTTTCCGGTCTGAGAGCGCACCGGAATTGCATAGTCGCCGTCGCGAACCTTTCTGATGATTTCAATGATTTTTCGGGTCGGAAGCTTGATCTGATGCGATAAAAAGAAGAGAACGATAAAAGCGGCAATAGCTGTAATAACTACTACCAGCGCGATGCGGTTCTGAAACATTCTGCTGGTTTGTGAGATCCCGTCTTTTTTTGCGGTAAGAATCGTTAAATGCCGATTGCGCAGCAACAACATTTCAGTGGTCAGTTTCTGAAGATTAACGAGAAATTCCTGACGTCTGATGTTGAATTCTGCTGAAGCTGTTTCAGGGCCAGCCAACAGACGCGCCTGCTGCGCAAGATTATCGATGAGATTTCCCTCGCCATCAATAAGAATTGACATCCGGTTAAAAAATTGCAGGCTGTCATCTCTGAACTTCAACACTGTGGTAGAGACTTCATTGAGCCCCCCGACGCCACCAGAGGGCAATTCTGTCGCTCTCTGTCTGATCGAAAGGCATTCTCTTACGTTTTTTTCGGTAGTCAGAAACTGGTGAATGTCGTTCTCGAGATTGCTTTTAACGGTTAAATCAAAAATATAAATATGGTATACGGCAAAAAAGCCGATAAAAGTCAGCAGGCAGATGTTAAAGGCCGTGCCGATTTTGAACCTTTTATCCATTGAGATGCGCATCATGTCAGGCCTCCTGGGCGTCGAGTTCAGATATCTGTCTGATTTTCTCGTCTTTACCAATCAGAACGAGAATGTCGTTGTTGGTGATTTTTTCGTCGGGCGACGGCAGGTCGTTGAGCACCACCTTGACGATATTTTCACCCTTCTCGTTGATGGCTGGCTGCCGGGTCTTTACCGCGATGACATTCACCCCGAAATTGGCACGCAATGACAGTTCCTTGAGGCTTTTGCCGAGAAAACTCGCCGGGGGTTCAATTTCAATAAGTGAGTGCCCTGAGCTGAGCTTGATGCTTTCGATAATGTGCGGGGAAATAAGCCTGTCTGCTATCTGCTCGCCCATCTGTTCCTCGAGCGAGAATACTTCGTGGGCGCCAACTTCTGAGAGTATCTGGCCCTGCATTTTGCTCAGGGAACGCGACAAAATGCGGTGTACCCCGAGCCTTTTGAGGATCGCCGTCACCATTATGCTGGTTTGGATGTCATCGCCAACCGCGACAATGGCAACATCAAGATCTTGAACTCCAAGTTCGCGCATCGCTTTTTCATTAGTACAGTCACAGATAACACCCTGACTGACATGGTCTTTGATGGCATCAACCGCTTCAGGGGCGATATCTATCGCCATTACTTCGCCCCCCCGGGCAAAAATCGATGTGGCGAGCTTTGAGCCGAATCTTCCCAGACCTATTACTGCGTATTGCATGAGTGCCTCCTGTCAGCCGACCAGAACCCTGGTTTCAGGGTATTGAATGTTGATGCGGGTTTCTTGTGCTGTGATTGAAAGAGCCATGGTCAAAGGGCCAATGCGCCCGATGAACATCAGGGCAACGATTAGAAGCTTTCCGGGTATCGATAAAATCGGAGTTATGCCGGTTGACAAACCAACGGTTGCGAATGCCGAGATAGCTTCGAAAATCAGCTGAATCAGCTGATGATCTTCGGTCAAGATCAACAGAAAAACGAAAACTGCTACCAGAACCGTTGAAATGGCGACGATCAGGAATGCCTTTAGAATGGTTTCGTCAGGAATTCGCCGGCCTCGAATGCTTACCTGTGACTGGCCACGCAGTTTCGCTACCACAAACATACAGAGGGTGGCAAAAGTCGTTGTTTTGATGCCGCCACCCGTCGAACCAGGTGAGGCACCGATAAACATCAGAAACGACATGAAAAAGAGGGTGCTGGTTTTTAAAGAGGTAAAATCAATGGTATTAAAACCGGCGGTGCGCGTCGAAACTGATTGAAAAAGTGCGGCCATTAATTTGTCGCCGAGCGGCAAAGAACTCATGCATGGCGATTCGTGCTCGAGAAAAAAGATGACCACAGCCCCGACGAGTATCAAAATTAAACTGACCACAATTACCAGCCAGGCGTGCGTGTTAAGACGGTGGTTTCTGGCGCCGCAGCAATAAAGATTAAGAGAACTAAGCACCATAAAGCCAAGCCCACCGGTAATTATTAGACCCATGATCGTAAAGTTGATTATCGGGTCACCATTGAAGCCAACCAGATTGTCTGAATAAATCGAAAAACCGGCGTTGCAGAACGCCGAAATTGAATGAAAAATCCCTGAATAGACTGCGTCGGCGACCGAACATTGAGAAACCATATAGACCCTGATACCAAGAATGCAGGCCCCGGCCAGCTCGATCAGAAATGCCCAGCGAAAAATATCTTTTAAAGCGTTTCTCAGACTCGAAAGGTCAGAGACGTCCAACATTTCCTGCATCATCGAGGTGTGGGTCATGCCCATGCGCTTGCCGGCCATCAGAGAAATCCCGGCCGACATGGTCATCAGGCCCAGACCGCCGATCTGAATCAAAACCAGCAGGGCAACCTGCCCAAAAACCGAAAAATAGCGGCCCGTGTCTTCAACGGCCAGCCCGGTAACACAAACCGCTGAGGTAGAAGTGAACAAAGATGACAGCAATGAAGGCTCCTGCCCGGGCGCCACAGAAATAGGCAGAACCAGTATGAAAGCACCGAGTACAATTACCCCGAAAAAACTCGTAAAAACCAGTCGGGCCGGCCTCTTGGCAATTGAGTCGGCCAGGTGCCCCAGGGTGTAGGAACGCAGATAGTGCGAGAATAGGGTGAGACCCTGCCTGATCAGCAGAATGTGAGTTGACTGCATGCCCCTGAAATTCAACAGAAAAAGTGGCCCGAAAAAGATCAGATCGAAAAAATGCCCGGAACAGAATTTTCCGATGCTTCTCAGATGGATTGCAGCAAACAGGAGGTGCAAAAAATACAGATAGAAAAACAGCTGGTCAGTAAAATTTGAAAAGCTCACGAAAAACGCCATGGAACCCAAAGATGGTTCCATGGCGATGTAGAGCAGGCCAAGAAGGGCCCCGAAGTTCAGCAGACGTTCACAGACAAGAAAAGCCCCCTGGGCAATGCTGTCGGTGGCGTGGTTTGTTGTCATTTTATCCTGGTGGTTATTTTTTGCATAAGATCTTTGGCGCGGGAATTCGTGGGAGCCGCGCTGAGAATCTCATTGCATACCGCTTCAGCGTTGACCAGATCGCCAAGTTGAAAATATGCTTCGGCCACTGACATTTTAATGCCATTGTCAGCAGGATATTTGTTTTTGATTTCGGCCAGGCGAAGAATGGTATCAGAGCCTTCGCCAAGATAATAACCGGCCTTGAAATACTTCAGCAGCGCCTCCGAATTTTTTTCGTTCAAATTGAGGAGCTTTTCATAAGCTTCTTTGGCCCGGGCATATTTGCGATTGCCGTAGGCATTGTCACCAAGAAGCATAAGGGCATCCTGATAATCTGGAGCTATTTCAAGGGATTTGCGAAGTGCTTCGCGGCCTTCGGGGCCTTTATCCTGAGCAAAAAAGTCTTTGGCGCTCTTATAGAGTTCACGTGCCGCAGGATCTACCGTTGAAACGGCTGAGCCGCTGACGTTCGCCTTCTGATCAGTAATGGCGGGAGGAGTCACCGGAACAATAACTGCCGGGGTGCCAGCTTCGTTCGTAAGAGCTGGTTTGACGGGTTCGCCCGAGGTAACGGCTGCCGGATTTTGTTTCTCAAGATCACTGATTTGGCTGCTGACCCGGGCATGAAAAGCCGCGGCTTCAGCAGAGGTTGCGGCAGCGGGGGCGGCAGCAAGAGCTTTTTTTAACAGACTTAGACGGGCAGCGGCATTTGCAGCAGGTAATGCCGCGGCTTTAGCGACTAGTGCTTCGCAAAAATACAGACCGGCGGCTGATTTTACAACAGGGGCATTAACGGGTGCCGTATCTGGAATCACCGGCGGGGAAATTTTAACTGCCTCAGATGCAGCTGCATCAGGTTTTGCAGCCTGAACTGGCTTGTTATCAGCTGTTCCTGATTGTTCGAGCTTAAAAGTTACGGTCAGGTCAGTTATTCCTGCACCTGACTTTTCGAATTCATCTATGGTGGCGGTCATAAGGGTTTCACCAAGTCTGGCTTCGCCGATTTTCTGGCCTTTAGAAATCTTTTTCAGTGTAAAGACTTCAGTCGATGCTTCACCAACAACTTCTGCCCCTTTGACTGCCTGCAAAGTGAACTTGATTGTCTGAAGAACATCTTTGTCTTTAACGGTTTTCCAGGTTTCCTGAAATACTACCTGGTGTTTGAGAGACTCACCATTATGCATAAAAGGCTGCGGAAACTCTGCCGACAGTGGGTGCGGGTCATAACTGAAAAGCCGGGTAAAAGTCTGTGCATCGCCCCAGGCGCAGGAAAGGCTGACAAATACCAGCAGAATCGCCATTGTTGAGAAATTTCTGATCTTTTTCATTAGTTGCTCCTCTATTTTTTTCAGAACGGAATTACCTGTCCGCCTGAATTTTTCACGTCTTCACCCTGGTTGCCGTTGAACTGGTTGGTTCCGAGGCGGACTGATGCTTTCTTGCCTCTGATAAGCAACGCGTCTTTGCGGTTCCGCTCAAAAGTATTGCCGTTGATCGACTGCGGCCGGGCATCCCAGACTTCTATTCCGGAAAGGTTGTTTTCGCTGATCCTGTTATTTTCAATTTTTCCGGCACCGTCGGCGTAGATCAGCATGCCATTTTCACCGTTGTCGCTGATCGTATTATTGGTGATAGATGGCGCTGCACTGGCTTTAATGCCGATCCCTGATTTGCCGCATTT
Source organism: Candidatus Rifleibacterium sp. (assembly GCA_035352635.1). Classification (GTDB taxonomy): domain Bacteria; phylum Muiribacteriota; class Ozemobacteria; order Ozemobacterales; family Ozemobacteraceae; genus Rifleibacterium. Next base: position 30,767 of record DAOPYA010000027.1, on the reverse strand, counting down.
CCTGATGGTGTTCTGTTGCACCCTGGCGTTCGAATTGCCGCTGAACCACATCCCATAAATGGCACAGCCGCTGATGGTATTGCCGCTTATAGAGGGGCTGCCCCCATAGACGGTGATGCCCATGCCCTTTGACCCGGTGATCTGGTTATTGGAAATCGCCGGACTGCCAGACGTTACTTCGATGGCGGCAACAAAATTCGGGGCGCTTGAAGGCGAACTGTTGGCAAGAACGCAATTGCTCACCGCCGGTGAACCGCCGCTGATCTTTACGGTAGGCGTTGAAGAAGATGAACTGTTGGTGATGGTCAGACCGCTGATCTTGCAACTGCCGGCAAGCGTTAAAGTTGAGCCCTTGCTGCTGGTAACTGTGCAGCTCGATGCAGAGGTGCCTGCGATGGTAACCCCTGAATTGATACTCAGAGATTCATTGTAATTGCCGGGTTGAACGGTGATAGTCGCTCCGTCTTTTGCTGCCTTGAGGGCATCGGCAATTGTTTTATAGTTTCCGGAAGGGCCGACCGTGAGTTCTTTAGCTGCTTTGGCCGCAGCATCGGCGCGGGCAAGTGCTTCTGCTTCTTCTTTGGCTTTTTGCTCGGCTGCCAGCCTGGCCTTGGCTTCTTCTTCGCCTTTTGCCTTGGCTTCGGCTAGTGCCTTTGCTTCAGCTTCGGCTTTTGCGGCCGCCTGGGCCTCTGCCTCAATTTTGGCCTTGGCCTGAGCTTCAGCGGCATCTTTGGCTTTCTGTTCCGCTTCGAGTTTTGCTTTTTCTTCGGCTTCTTTTTTGGCGGCCTCTTCAGCTTTGGCTTTTTCTTCGGCGGCCTTCTTGAACTGTTCAGCCTTTTCGGCCAGAACATTTTCACTGCCGCTCAGTTCTTTGACGAAATCAGGTAGATCAGCCATAGATTGTTTCAGGCCGGTTACAACGATCAAAGCCTTGTCGGGGGCTGACTGTTCAAGTTTTTTCAATTCTTCGCGGCAGCGGGTCAGCAGGTGTTGTTCAAGCTTGCCGGCATTCTCACTGTCTGAGAAATCACTCGCCAGCTCTTTGATGGCTTTTCGAATGTTTTTAACATCTTCTGGCAACCGGGCCTTTTTGATCGAGGCGAAAATGTCACTCTTGGCCTTTTCGTGCTTCTGCTGCACTGCTTTTTCGGCTTCGGCGGCTTTTTTGCCTGCTTCAACGACGATTTGCTGTTGAATCCGGGTCTCAAGTTCTTTGAGACCAGTGGCGTCGGGTTTGATCTGCATACAGATTTTTACGACCTGCTCTGCTTGTTCAGGGTTCTTTTCGAGCTGGTCAGAGACAAAGGAAAAATATTTCTGGTAAAGGGCTTCGCGGTTTTTCTCAGCGCCTTCTGAACCGCCCGGCATAGAATTCAGGCGCGAGATCATTTCGAGAACCGGCGCGGCATCTGCCGGGGGCACCAGGCCATCAACAGCTGTTTTGATCTGGAGTGAAAGAGCTTCCTGTTCCTTTTTAAGATCTTCGTTTGACTGCATGGTTTTCAGGCTTTCTTCAGCCAGCTTACTTCGCGTATCCAGGCCAGTTATTTCAGGGCAGACGGCCCGTGCGGCATTGAACAGTTCAAGAGCCTTCTGCGGGTTATTAACGATAAGGTTGTCGGCTTCGGCGGCAATTTTATCAGCGAGTTTGCGGCAAAACTGATTGGCAGCTTGTTCGTCACCGAGTTGCTTGACCTTTTCAATCTGCTGGGTGATCATGTCGGGTTTCTGGCCTGGCATATACCCGGCAATCGCTGCTTCTAGAGCTGTTTTTAAAGTATTCAGCATCGTCGCCTGCGTCAACTGCTGCTCAAGAAGGCGTGTCTGGCTGGCAGCCCGCGCCGTAAGTTCCAGGTTGCGCAGATCATCAGGAAAATAGCGCTGCAAGTCATTAAAATAGGCCAGCGACCGCTGGGGATTATCTTGCAGGGTCGCTTCACCACGGTTTAAAAAACTGGTTTTCCAGGTGGTGACAATCTCGGCACTCGTGCTCGCCATGCCTGCCTCATTTAATTCGGTGACTATGCCTGACAATTCACTGGTTCCAGAGGCTGGTTCAATTGTCTGCAACAGCTCAAGCGCACGGTGGCTGAGCTTTTCGACTTTTTCACGTTGTCGGTCATATTTCTCCTTTTCCTGTTGCAGCCGGGCCAGCGTCAGCGTGCCGCGCGGGTTGCCAGGGTCGAGCGCAACGGCTTGACCGCAAAGGTCGATCGCCATCTGAAAATCAAGTTTGCGCTCGGCATCAGCAGAACTGTTCATCAGAGCCTGACTCAGGGCTGCTTTAAGCGGCCCGGCCTTTTCGCGACCCTCGGCGCTCTGCGAGAACTCATCAAGACTTTGCCGCGCTTCGTTATATTGCCCATTTCTGATCAGCTCGTTAATAGCGCTTTCGCGGTTCTGAAGAGTGTTGCCGGCCGGAAGGCCATATTTTAAGGCAGCAATGCCGCCACCCACCAGAAGCACCGCAATTGCCGGCATGACGTATTTTTTGAACCCACCCGCAGTTTGGGGGGCATCCTGGACTAGACCTGAAAGAGATGATATGCCTGACCGCGAAGCCGAACGCCGGCCGGTGAGCGATCTGGCAACGCTTTCGGGAGCGTGCTCCTGAAGATAGCCTTCGAGGGTGTCGATAATTACTGGTTCTTCAGGGCGGGCGGTCGGATCTTTGTCGAGCATTTTTCTGACCAGCCCGATTATGGGAATCAGTGTGACATCTGGAATGGCAACCTGAGCCGGCAGGGTGCCTTCGATATGTTTTAATGCTATCGAGAGTTCAGGATTCTGGGCGTTTTCGGCTTTATAGGGTACAGAACCGAAGATCAGTTCCCAGAAGATGATGCCAAGCGAATAAATATCGGATTTGCCCGAGATATTTTTGCTGCCGGTGCATTGCTCGGGGGACATGTATTCGGGCGTGCCCATCGTCATACCGGTTTTCGTCAGGTGAGTCTGAGTCTTGGCAATGCCGAAATCAAGAATCTTAACAATTCCTTCAGGGGTGACTATGATATTTGACGGTTTGAGATCGCGGTGGATAATGCCTTTTTCGTGGCATGCCGCGATGCCTTCGGCCAGTTGCAGCATGATGGGAACCGACTGGCGACAATCTTTCTGGACTGCATTTTTCAGCTGTGCCAGAGGTTTCCCTTCGATGTATTCCATGACCAGAAAGGGGCGCTTCGTGCTTTTATCGCGGGCCGAAGCATAAATGCCCATGACGTTGCGATGCCCGACGGTTGCGAGAGTCTGGCCTTCCTGGATGAATCGGTCTACAAGGCTGTGGTCACTTGAAGACTGGTCATGCAGCACCTTGATTGCGACTACACGGTTTAACGAGGTATCAAGGGCGCGGTAGACTTTGCCCATACCGCCGGTGCCAATCTCTTTCTGAATCTGGTAAATTTCGCCGATTACATCACTTTTGCCGGTGCCCTCATTGGTGTCTGGGGTTTCTGACTGGCTGTTGCGCAAGCGATTGAGAATCTGCTTGAGAGTTTCGAGTATCTCTGGGATTTCAGGGCGGTCGGCGGGCTTTTTGGCCAGCATTTTTTCGATCAGCGCCTTGAATCTTTCGCCTTCATTGATCTTTGCAAAGCCTGAAAAGTCGGGAACATCGTTGAGATGCATCAGAGCAATTGCCAGGGCTGGGTCATCAGCGTGCCCATCAAGATTGAAGGGCAATTTGCCAAGCAGCATTTCGTAGAGCATAATTCCGGCAGCGTAGACATCGGTTTTTGCAGTGATATCCTGCTTGCCAAGGCATTGTTCGGGTGACATATAATGCGGTGTGCCCATGGCCATGCCGGTTCTGGTCTGCTTTGTTGCCGTTTTTGCGATGCCAAAATCAAGAATTTTCAGCTGACCTTCACGGTTGATGATAACGTTTTCAGGCTTAAGGTCTCGATGAATAATGCCCTTTTGATGACAGGCGTGAATGCCGCTGAACAATTGAATAAAATGGTTGATCAGGGCGACCGGTTCATTGATCAGTATCTCTTTAAAGCTCGCCAGATTCTTGCCATCGACGAATTCCATTACCAGAAAAGGTATGCCGCTGCCTTCTTCTACGTCAGAGGCATAAACACTGATGACCGCAGGGTGGTTTATCGTGGCGATGATCCGACCCTCATTCAGAAAGCGCTTAACCACTTCTTCTTCTTTGGCGATCTCAGATAGAAGAAATTTGACTGCTACTTCGCGCCCAAGGTTAATATCGAGAGCTCGATAAACGGCTCCCATTCCCCCGGCGCCCAGTTGCGACAAAATTTTGTAATGTCGGCCAATAATCTGGTCGGGTTTAAACATGGCGCTAAGTGTAGCCGTAACCCAAACAAAAATCAAGTTGCCTTAAATACCACAGCAGTTGCGCCCCGGCCTGATCGTGCCGCAAATTTATTCCGGGAAAAAAACTTGCTGATGTTAATCAAGAAAATAGATTTTTTGTCGGAGTATGGTAGAATTTCTGTAATGACAGATCAGAATTCACAGAGGCTTGAGAGCCTGGCACAGGAACTTGAGAAACGTCGACAGCAGCACCGCGATGGCGGTGGGCATCGTCGTGTTTTTAGAAAATGGCTGCGACGACTTCTGATGTTCGCGGCTTTCGCTTTTTTTGTTCTGGCGTCGGTTTTCTTTTTTAACTTTTTTCGCCTGAATTCAGACCTTATCGAAGGCCACATAAAACAGGGTATTATCCCCAACCTGACGCAGGGCCGCTTCAATCTTCAGGTTGGCAGAATATCGGGCAATCTGCTGCGTGGCATCGATCTCGAAAATATACTCATTCAGAACCCGCATTTTGAAACCGCCGGAACCTTATTAACCGTTCCCAGGGCTTCACTTAAATATTCTCTCTTCGATATTCTGCTCGGTCGTCTCGTTCTTCAGAAACTGCATGTCGAAAGTCCAATTCTGACCATCAGCAGAAACGAAAAGGGCAGGGGAGTCTGGGATTTCTCAACCCCTGCTGACGCCACCCGCATGAGTTCTGCCGGCGCAACACCTCCGGTCGCCAGCGAAAACCGCTGGCAGCAACGCGATAAGGCACAGATTCTAGCCGATCAATACCTCGAAGACATTGTGATTCATAACCTTTCAATTCTGGTACCGGCCCCTGACAGGTTAATCAAAGATGAATTCGCCGCCCGGCTCATCAGGCTGCCGGCTGCCACTACCCAGTTCAGCGGCATTGACCTGTCGCTGCGAAAACATTCGGCAAAAACCTTCAATTCGCATCTCTTAAGAATATCTATTCCAGAGAAGTCAGACTGGCTGAAGTTTCAGGTAACCACCATGAAAGAGAACGGCAACTTCACCGTCAGTTTCGATGCCCTGAATCAGAACTTCAATTTTGCAGTTGATAACCTTGGCACCCGTGGCAGAAAGATTAATTTCTACGATGGCCGACAGCGCGACCGGTTAAATCTTGAGTGGGTTCTGGCACGCAAGGCAGTCAGCCTGCCCGAAAAGATACGTGGCCTCACCGGCGTCATTCAGCTAAGCCAGCTCAGCGAAATGACCGCAAGTTTTCTCAAGAACGAAAACCGCTTGAGCGGTTCACTGCTTGCCAGATTCGCCTGCGCTGCCGACAAGCCCCTGTATGATGCCCATGCCAGTCTTGAACTTGGCAGTATCAGCCTTTGCCTGCCCTATCTGCCAGTGCTTGATGCATTATCGACACGCATAGAAACCAATGACCGCCGGGCCGACCTTAAATACCTCAATTTCACAGTTGCCAGTCTGACCAGCAGCCACAGCGGGTTTGTTGATTTCGCGAACGAGGCGGCAATTTTTTCGCGCCTTTCTTCATCGATTGGCGGCGAAAATCTTGCATTGGCCGCAAGTTATACCCGCACTGCTCCGGGCCAACATCTATTTGAAGGCCTTGTCGAGCGCCATGCCGGCCAGGCTGAGATTTCTTTTCAACGCCAGCTTGCGGGCAACGCAATCAGCTATGCAGATTTCAAATTCAGGGCCGGGTTGCAGGCATCGGGCAGCGCCGTTGACCTTCTGCCTCTTAAGCTTATGCCCGAGGCTCTGCGCCAAAAAATCGATGCCTATCTCTCGCGGGTTGACCTGCTCGGCCCCCTGGTCGTTTCCTCGAATTTTCCATCGCTCGAAAACTGGCGCACCAGTGCCATCGAAATTGACTTTTCCGGAGCCAGGGTTCTTAACCGCCTGTTTCCCCAGGATTCATTGGGCCTCGATGGCAAAGCCACCTATGATAACGGCCTGCTGCGCCTGAATGGCTTCGCTGCCGTAATCGAAAACCTGCGCTTCGATGCAACCGGCACCGCAGTTATCATCGCGTCCAGCCCATTCGTGGAAACATTTGCGCTGCTTGCCGATGTGACGCTTCCGGCTTCTGGCACATTCGCCATGACTGCTGAGCGCTTGCAGAAAATCATCGGCCTGACCAACAGGCCTGATTTTGAACGCATCGAACTGGCGGGCAAACACATTGCCTCACTGAAAGCAGATTCTGTGACTGGAATCTCGCTTGTAGGCGGCTTTGACCGCCTGCGGTTTATCAGGCGTGGCAAGGCATTGTGGGCCGACAGTTGCCTGTTAAATGCCGATGCCGGTTGGCGTGCCGGAGGTTTTTCTGCGGGGACTGGCCCGGTCAGGGGCGCTGCCCGCGTTGAATTTTTCGGAATCCCGGTCAAGGCTGAGATCGAAGCTGAACTGGTCTCGAAGTCTCTAAAAAGCCTCAGCCTGTCAGGCGGCGGTAATAATTTTGCCAAAATTCTCGAAGCGATCAAGTCGCAGCCCGAAGGCAGTGAATTGTTTAAGAAGCACCCCGTCGATATCAACGGTGCCTTCAATTTCATGCTCCTTGGAAGTGGCAACCTGCAGAACCCGGTTCTTGATGGCTGGGTAAAGTTTCCCATGTTGCAGGCCGGGCTTGGCAACATGAATGCCAAATTGCCCTTTCATGTGCAGCTTAAAACCACCGCCGGGGAGTATCAGGCCGAGGTTAAGGCTGGTGACGCAGCCATAAAAATAAAAGACGTGACTTTCGATCTCGGCAAGTCGGTGGCCAGTCTTAAAATTTCTGGAGTCAACGCCTCGGCAGGTGCGGTTGTCACTCTGCAGGCCGGGTCTTCAATTTTTGGAGCCGAATTTTCCGCTGCCGGGGTGATTCGACCGGCACAAAAACGCCTCGATAATTTTAAACTCAAGATTAACAGCGACAAAATTGATGATCTCGCGGCCGGGGTAGCCAGAATTGGTCGCTTTGTCATGCCATTTTCACTCTCGGGCAAATTTGCTGCTGCCGCTGATTTGAATGGGCCCTTTGCCTCCCCATCAGGCAAAGGGCAAATTAACGTCTCCCGACTCGATCTTGATTTGCCGCTCAAAACTTCCCGTGCTACTTCAGTTCTTTCCGCCAAAGGGTTTTCAGGTAAAATTCTATTTGAAAAGCGTGGTGACAGACTCTTTGCACTGACACTTGAAGACATAAAAGGCGCTTTGCTCGATGCTTCCGTTAAAGTTCATGGCAAAGCTCGCCTCGAAAACCCGGGCCCAGGCTTTAAACCAGTTATCGATGATCTGGTTGCCGAACTGACAGGCCTTGAACTTAAAAAACTTCATGAATTTCTGGCGGCCGGCTTGCTGCCCCGCGAAGTCAGTCAGGTCTTTCAACTTGAAAATGGAACCGTCAGCGGCAAGTTCGCCATGCAGGGCAACCCGGCCAGGCTAACAGCTACAGGCACTGCCAGTCTGCGTGATGCTGATATCCGCCTGCCCTCACTGCCCGAACGTTTAAAAAACCTGCGTGCTGACCTGACCTTCACCGGCCAGACAGATTCAGGCTTTGCCCGAATAGCAGTCAGCGATTGCTCTGCCAGTTTTGGGCGCTCTGACTTTTCGATTGGCAGCGGCTGGGTAGAAGACCCGCTCAAGGCAGGCAAAATCAGCTTGAATGGCAAATTTGGTCGGGTTTTTCCTGCCGATATTCTTGCAATGCTTGGCGGTATGTCGGTTCCGGCCGTTTCGTTTCCTGAAGAAGGCTGGTTCGATGGCAGTCTGGCTATTGCCGGCACTTTCAGCAAACCTCAAATAACCGCTGAAGTCATGAACACAGCTATGAAGGTGCAGTATAATTCAGGGCAGCATGTTTTCAGCGTGCCCCTTGGCAAAAACCACGTAAGTCTATCATTGCGGCCCGATACCGGAAATGTGGATGTGACGAAATGTGAATTGGAATTGCTCAACGGGCAGATTGTTCTCGACCAGGCTCAGGGGCGTTTTTTGCCTGGCAAGCCCTTTACGTTCAGCCTCGACGGAAAAATGAACCATCTCGACTTTTCCAGTTTTCAGGTTGACAGCACTGAGGCTTTGCGCGGTTTTCTTGGCGGTGCATTCAAAGTAAACTGGAAAGAGAGCGGTGAACGTGATGCAATTTTTAATCTGGCATTCAAAGATATTTACGTGCCTTCACTGCCGATGCTCGACCCAAAAACCCTCGCGAAGGCTGGCGCTGAATTTATCGAAAAGCCTGATTTCAGAGTCGGGGAGTTAAATTTTTATCTTACATCCGAAGAAGACGATGAACTGAAGGGCCGCCTGCTGATTGCTGATGGCCTGTTTGCCGGCCCGCATCTTAGATTTGAACTCGGCAACAGTGAGTTTAACCCACTTGCCATGCAGCTTGATGCGAAACTGATGATTAACCCACAGAGTTTACGGCAGACCGACATCGGCCAGAAATTAAAAAAATGGACAGTAACTTTACAGGACGAAAAGACCGGTGTACCCTATGTTGATCTCTCGGTTGGCGGAACCTGGGACAAACCCGCCCTGCTGGCCAAAGCCCTCGAAAAGAAAGCTGTGCGTCGTGTAAAACATAATTTTATCGGCAGGATATTCGGTGGCCACAGGCCACATAAAGCTAGTGTCGAAGAACTTATGCAATGGTTCCCCGGTTGGAAGAAAGGGATGTGAAAATGCCTGAAAAAAATAAAACTGCGCTGCTGGTTATTTTGCTGATCCTTTCCGTTCAGGTTCTGCATGGGGCGAACCTTACGGTTCCAACTGGCGTCAAACCCGGTGAACTCTTCGTCGTCAATTTGCAGGCCGAAACTGCCGACAGCATCATTACCCTGCGTTTTGATGCTGCCCGCCTTGAGTTTCTTGGTGCCGTTCAGGGTACCCCTGATCTGCAACAGAAAAATGAATCAGAAATTGAGATTCGCCCTGACTCCGGGAAGCCAGTCGGGTCTTACGATCTGAAGTTTCTTCCGCGCCTCGGCAGTGGTTCTTTGGCTATTAAACTGGTTGATGCCGGCGGCCTGATTAAAGAATTTCCTGTCGAATTCTCGACACCTGAATCGTCTGGAAGCTATTCCTGGCTGATTCTGCTCGGAGCCGTAATTTTTGCATTTGCCGGCTACAAAATCTGGGGTTACCAGAAGACCGCACCCGAAATGATGTCAACAAAATCTTTGTTCATGAACTTTGACGAGCTTGAAAAAGCAAGAAAACAAAATTTTCCTGGCGAGTCGTCAGCCCCTGCCGCTCCAAACCAAGATGAACCATCGGTCGAGCCAGCGCCATCAACTCCTGCACCTCAATCTCAGGGCAAAAAGACAGTTAAGCAGACAGCCGTTAAAGCACCGCCCATGCCGGCATCTCTCGCCCGCCTTGATGACGATGGCCAGGCGGATAGTGCCCAATCCCCGGCCGAAACCAATGAACCGGTTGCTCCGGTCGCACTGCCCGTCACCCCTGCCGCGCAAGGCAAAAAGACTCTTAAACAACCGGCAGTTAAAGAAAATTCCCTGCCGCCTTCCCTTGCCAGAATCACTGATGACAAAGATGACAAGCCAGATAGTTCTGTCGGCAAGCCTTCTGAAGCTGATAAATCTGAAATCCCGGTGGTTCCTCCGGTTCCGGTGCCCCCAACCGAGAATATTAATTCTGCAGGCGGCGGCAAAAAGACCTTAAAAAGCAAAGCCGTTGCGGCTCCGGTCGTTTCAGCAAGACTTGCAGACCATATCGATGCAGATGAGAAGCCTGTTCAAGCACCACCTGCCTTAAAGACCGCAAGCCCGGCAGCACCTGCAAAACCCGCAAATGCTGTTCCGGCACCAGCACCAGCACCAGCACCAGCACCAGCACCAGCGCCTGAGCCGCCCCGCGCAGCGACCGCGCCGATTGAACACAAAGAACGGCTCGTTTTCGCCATCGAAGGTATCGGAAAAGCCTATGAAGCCCAGGGGGGCATCATCAGAATCGGTCGCCAGTCAGACAATCAGATTTGTATTTCCGCCTCGGAAGTCAGCCGGAAACATGTTGAAGTAACGGTGAGCAAGGGTATCGTCAGCGTTTGCCCCTTGACTGATACCAATGTTACCCGTATAAATGGTCGCACCATTAAAGACAAACAGACCATCAAGCCAGGCGACACGCTCAACCTCGGTGGCACTGATTTCGTTGTGGTGAAGGCCAGGGCTATTTAGTTTTCGATTTGCAGGGTGAATGCCTGTTGTCTGGTGTTGCCGGCATTATCTGCAACCTGAAGCTGCAACCGGTAAAGCCCGTTGCGATATCGGGCCGTTCGCAGGCAGTTTTCGGGGCTGTAGCCCGTCGCGAGGCTGCCGCTCGTGATATTCACCAGAAAATACCGTGGGCCGCGACTGCCGTTGGCACTGATCTTGCCCGTAGGTGTGTTGAGATGATCGCGGTAGATGACCCGGCTCAATTGCACGCGATCGCCAGTGAAGGGCAGAATGTCGAACCTGAAAGCTTCACAATATTCGATTTTTTCGGTGGTTCCATCGGCTGCCAGACGGTCAAGTGACCAGATGGCAGAGTAGAGCGCGTGTTGGTAAGCTGCCTCATTCATGCGGTCGGTAACTGCAACAATCAAATCAAGATCGCCTGAAACCTTTATTGGTGCGGCGCTGTTGAGAATCTGAGCTTCTGTTGAGCCATGGCGGGCCGCAAAAACATTGTGAAGTACCGGCGGATAGTAATCTTTGCCGGTTTTAACATACTTTGCCGGATTATGATAATTGCCCTGTGTATCGAGAATTTCAAGGTGCAGGTGATCGTAGATGCGCTTTTCTGGGAGCACTGGTTCAAGCCATGCCGCCACCCGACCGATCAACTGGCCTTTGTTAACTCGCAAGCCCGTTTCGGCATAGTCAAAAACCTGGGGCGGAATCGACGCCGGGTTGACGTGCCTGAACATCCAGGTCAGCCCCGCATCAGTTTTGATGGCGACTTCAAGGTAGCGGGTCTGCGATGAATCGCCTCTTCTGAAGGGTTTGCGTGCGTAAGAAAAAGTGTGAGGCTCGTTGCTGGCGGTAATTTTGTAATCGCTGATAGTGACGGTGCCCGCTACCGGTGTGTAGATTGCAGTGCCGGCGGGGGCTACCAGATCAAGCCCCCCGTGAAAATATGGAACATTGTTGTAATTCTGGTAATCAAAAAACTGCCCGCCAATCACAAAATCGGTTTTATAGATAGAAGGCAGTGAGTTTTTGGCTTCTTCGGCAAGCAGATTGCCCGCTATGCCGAAAATGGCAAGCCCGGCTACCAGAAAGAATAGCTTCGAATGAGAATTACGCAGGTTTACACCTCGATTGCTGGTGCCTGATGCACCTTTACGGTTTTTTAAGGGCAGCCTCGGCTTCGGTTTTGAATTCAGGCGAAGGGTTGGCTTTAAGAACCTCTTCATACATCATCCGCGATTTATTGAGGTTCTTGAGTTTGGCGTAAGCCCGGGCTGCCTCAATATAGGCTTCTGCAGTAAAGGGGGTGCCCGGAGAAAGCACCGGAACCTTTAATATCTCAAGAACACCACCTTCAACATCGCCATTCGCAATGAGGCTTTTGCCCAGCCAGAACCTTGTTTCGGGTATGGCCGCGTCGCCTGGCGGGTAATCTTTGATGATCGCCGAAAATGTTTCAATGGCGGCTTTAAAGTCGCCGCTTGCGAACAAACAGATGCCCGTAGCACGTCTTGATTTTGAGGCCAGCGGATGATTTGGTTCTTCAGCGGTTATAGCCTTGTAATGCTGGATCGCCAGCGGGTTATTGCCTAGCGACCTGGCGATTTCGGCAATATGGAATCTGGCTTCCTGCCGGAAATAGCCGGTTGCGTCGAGCAATTGCGAGAATGCCGCCAGTGCCTGAGCCTGATCTTTGAGTTCGAGCCAGCTCAGGCCGATTTTAAACACCGCGTCTTCTTTAAGTTTGCCTTTGGGGTTCTGGTCGAGATACTGCTGAAACCTGGCAATTGCATCGGGAAAGCGGGCAGCTTTCATCAAGACTTCACCCGATCTGAAAGTTGCCTGCGAAGCGAGTTCGTTACCCGAAGCCGCAATGGCTTCAAAGGCAGTCAGAGCATCAGCGTAGCTGTTCTGCAGATAAGCGAGTTCACCGAGTTGATAAAGGGCATCGAAACGGGTTTTGCCGGTAGGAAACTGCTTAATGACTTTGTTGAAGTAATCGCCGGCCAGGGTAATGTTGCCGAGGTTGAACCAGCATTCGCCAATGCGATAGATGGCCTTTTCGCGCAGGTCCGGGTCAACTTTTTCGGAAATTACTTTATCAAAGTTATCGATGGCTTCTTTGAAGCGGCCGAGTGAGATGTTTACCAGGCCTGCCTGATAATGTGCTTCGTAAGTCTTGTTACTTTTCGGGTATTTTTTCAGAAAGTCTTCAAAAGATCGCAGACTTTTTTCGAATTCACCGGTGCGTGAGAGGGCAAGCCCCTTGATAAAATCAAGTTCAGGTTGATCGGCCTTGTCGAGGGCGCTGACCGTGCGGGTGATCCATTCGATGGCCTTGCTGTATTCATGCAGGTTCATCAGCAGGTCAACCAGGTTCTTGATCGAATCTTTTCTGACCACTGACGATGGGTTGCCAGCCTGCTTTTCGAATAATACCACCGCCTTTTGCGGGTCTGAGAGCCTGATATGGCACCAGGCGAGCGAATAGCCAGACTTTTGCCCTAGAATCGTATCTGGCCCTAACGCCATGGTTTTTGAATATTCGGTGGCGGCTTTGTTATAATCTTTCAGTCTGAAGTGTGATTCGGCAATATAAAACTGCAAAGCCTGCTGTTTGTCGGCCGGACATTTATCGAGAGCCTGCGAAAAGTGCTCTAGAGCCTGTTTAAAAATGCTCTGGTTGAATTTGCCTACCCCGGCCTGCAGATGGCACTCAAAACGCTGCGCATCAGTTAGAGTGCTCTCTTTGAGAAGCTCTTCGTAATTTCGCACTGTCTGCTCGATATCCATGTTGAACTTGACCATCAGAAAGCCACGCTTGATATTGGCATCGACCCAGAGTTTCAGGTCGCTGCGGCTGACTTTTGAAAAGGCTTCGATCGCCGATTTGGGGTTGTTGTCGTTGGTGTGCGCCCAGGCGAGGCCATAGGCTGAACGGTCCCGGAAAATGCTGGCAGGGTATTCTTTGAGCAGTTTGTTATAAAGACCGGCTGCCTTAACGTTATTTTTCTGGCGGTATTCACATTCGGCAAGCCAGAATAGCGCTCCATCAGCCTGAGAAAAAGATTTTGGCTCTGACAGAAGCCGGGTGAGCACTTTCGATGCCTCTTCGTATAGTTGCCTTTGCACCAGGCCGAGAGCGTAACGGTACTGTTCACGCTGTTCCGGGGTATCTGACCATGCCGGTCTAACCAGCAGCAGGCAGATGAAAACCATTGCCATGCCCAGAATTGATCTGATTGTCTTTCCCTTGTGCAACTTTTTCAAAACTTTGTCTCCAGTTCGATGATTATTCGTTATTTGGTTTGTCTGAATCCTGTTTGTGGTCTTTCTGGGCATCTTTAAACTCCCGGATGCCGCGACCAAGAGCTTTGCCAATCTCGGGAAGCTTGCCCGGGCCAAAGAGAATCAGAATTATGACGAGAATTACGACCAGTTCAGTGAACCCGATGCCCATTTTCAGCCTCCCGGATATGCAAAACCTGGTGCTGATTCTAGCACTTTGTTCTGCCAATCTTCAAGGAAGAAAACAAACTTAATGCGCCGATTGACAATTAACAACTGGTGATTTAGTCTTGTGGCATGGTAGCAAAAAAAGCATTAACATTACTTTCTGCAGTCATTTTCCTGCTCGCGGCAATGACGTCGGTGGCCTTTGCCCAGATTGATGACGCCGATGGGCTTCTCGTTGACATCCCCGAACCACCGGGGGCCAGGTCTGAACTTCCAACACCGATTCCCATGGTTTATGAATTCATGGGCGGCTTGATGGCAGGTGAATTCGATATCTGCCTCGCGAACTTTGATGTTCAGACTTTTCTTGATCTGCTGTTTGATCGCCAGTTAAAACGCCTCGACCCCGAAGAGGCCCGCGAACTTTTCTCTTTTCAGATTCAAACCCAGAGAAATGAATTTCGTTTTCTCTCAAAGGTTATGAACCGCGTGGCAGCAGGTGCCAAAATCGATTATTCGAATCCACGCTACCACAAACAGGTGCAGAGCAAGGTTGTGATCAAGATTGACACCACCAGAGGCAAGTTCGACTTTATCGTCTATTGCCGCTTCATTAAAGACCGCTGGTTCATCTATGACTACGTTCTCAACAATCAACGCCTGACCCAAACCTTCCGAGATGCCCTCAAAGGAATCGGCATCGATAATTATGTTGCCAGCCTCCGACCATTCTACGGTGAAAAACGCGGCTTCAGGCCGGTGCGAAACAAAAATTATGAATTCAGTTACATGGTACCCAGCGAATACCTGATTCGCGAGAACATCAGCCCGGCACTGCTCTCATCGGTCGGGGCTTTTGATGGTCAGTTTCTGCTGCATGTTCAGGGCGCTGAGTATGACGAACCGCAAAATCTGACTCAGGTCGGTAAGGCCATCAAAGAAAGCCTGATGCCTTTCCAGCCACGCCTTTTTGACCAATGGAAGAGTGAACTCGCCGGAGTCGAAATCGGTAACGTTCTTTTCCACTTTCTTAAGAACAACAAGCGTCTCTACACCCACATGGTGCTGATTCCACTTGGCCGAAAGCTGGTTGTGTTGAATTTTTATCACAGCAGCCTGCAGCTCATGAAACACATGACCAACCTGCGCGAAAAGATCCTTGAAACGCTTAGCCTGCCAAAAATCGAAGCTGCCGGCGGCGTACTGCCAGGCGAAATTCCCGACGAACTTACGGTGGCTGGCGGTAATGAATTCGGCGAAATCGACTCCAACCAGGAACCAGCATTCCAGAGCAGCGATGAAATTACCATTAATCCAGAGCAGCCAGGTCAACCGGGGCAGCCAGAACCGCCAGCCTGGGAATCAAACCCCGAACCTCCGGGTGACGAACCCGCCGCCGAAAACGGTGGTGAAGAGCTTCGCCCCGACTCATTTACCGGCAATGATTCTGATTACCCTGAGCCTCCCGAACCTGATGCCAACGATACTGGCGATGAAGTCGGCGATGATGTGCCACCTCCGCCAGAACCGCCGGCCGATGATGCCACGCCCACTGCTGATGCCACCGCACCGGCAAATCCAGACAATTCAGGCAATGGCAGCAATATTGACGATGATGATTATTACCCGGGTCCTGAAGAAGGCGGCGACGTTTCCTTTTAATCCCCCGCCCGACAAGACCCATCCCGACGCTGATCGGCAGCCGTTAACAGGCTGCCGTTTTCTTTTCTCTGAATGGCGCTGACCAGGCCGAAAAAATCGTCACAACCAGTTTTGACCTCGGCATCTGCTACCAGTTTCTCAGATTTTTTTAGAAGATCCATATCGGGGTGCCATTCAAGGCTCAATCGGTTGCGATAATCAAGATAAAACCTGGGGGCAGCAATGCTCCTGTGCAGGTCATGCCCGCTGACAACTCTTGCCAGCACCAGAGCTGTGTTGAAGATGATGCGGTCGGCCCCGGCCCCGCCAATCGCCAGCCAGGGGCGGCCACCCTTCATAACTATCAACGGTGATTTTGCCGAAACTGGCCCGGCATCAGCAGGGTAATCAGCGGGGTAACCGGCCACCTGATCAGAATAGTTGCGCAGCCCATTGTTGTAAAAGAAACCACCCGGAGCAAGCTCGCCAGTGCCAAAATGGTTGCCGAGCGTCAGGGTCAATGAAACAATCATGCCGTCTTTATCCCAGACGCACAGGTGGGTGGTATTTGTGTCGGTGACAGTGCTGCCGCCATTGCCAGGCACGGCTTTGTCTACCATGGCAAAGAATTTTTCAGGATCGGCAAGGCAGGCTGCCAGGCCTGAATATTTGCTGGAAATTACACGCTGACCAGCTCTGGCAATCTTGATCAGCTGTTCTGGGGTTGACGGAAACAGTTCAATGCCGCTTTCAAGTAGATCGATTGCCAGCTTGATTGTGGCAATTGCACAGGAAGGGGGTGGGGTACCGTAGATGCTGAATCCATGATAATCGTAGCGCAGCGGTCTTACTGGCCGACTGCGGTAACCGGCCAGGTCTTTTGCCTGATAAAGCGAACCGCGTACCTGCATGTCAGCCAGCATCTGCTTCGCATCATCGCCGCGATAAAATGACTGGCCACCATCAGCAGCCAAGCGTAACAGTGTCATGCCAAGCCGAGGTTGTTTGAAGAACTGCCCGGCTCTGAGCGGGTAGCCATCAGGCGCCAGAAATTTGCTTGTCTTTGATTCACTGACGCTGAGAAGTTTCTTTTCTACAACCTTTTCAAGGTAAGACGTCAGCCTGAAGCCATTAAAGCAGGCGTTGACCGCTGGCAGCATAACTTTAGCACGCTGGGTTTTTCCGTAAAGCCGATGCAGCTTTAGCAACAGCTCAGGAACAGTCGGCAGGCCGATATAGCTCTTGCCGGCCTGAGCCACCGCTAAAGACGGCCGGCGGGTCGAACCGTCAAAAGCCGTTATGCTGCCACCTTTGCTGCAAACCAGTGCGAAGCCGTCGCCGCCGATTCCAGAATTCGAAAAATCTACAACCCCAAGCATAAAACCAGCGGCTACCGCAGCATCGACGGCATTACCACCATTTTTAAGAATATGCAGCGCGGCCGCCGCCGCCATCGGGTGCCCGCAAGAGACAGCACCAGAGCCAGATGCCGATAATTGGCGGTCGTCGGCCGGGCCAATGGCGCTCAGCCTCGCCACCCCTGATAACAGCAATAAAACCCACAACAGTAATATGGCCGGTCGTCGGCCCTTTGCCATCAGCTTTTGGCGGTTGCCTTGAAAATGATTCTGGTTGTTCATCGTTTGCCTGATCATCTGATCTTCTCCTGTCTGGAAACTAGATAAGCTTCTATTGTCTGGGTTTTGCCTTTGACGCTGCTGATCGGCAGTTTCTCGGCAAAAAATCCATCGGGCACATCTTTGAGAAGATGCCCGGAAATAATAATGCCACCCCGCATTTTCAAGGCCTCATAAGCAAGCCTGGCCGAGAGATTCACCGGGTCTCCGACCACGGTTTTTGAAAGTCTGACCATCTCGGCTCCCATGATCCCTGAGACGGTGACCCCGGTGTTAACGCCAATTGCCACGCGAATCCCGGTTGCGGCCTCAACAGATTCGACAATGGCCGCGGCAGTTCTGATGGCATTGCCTGGGCAGGCCGCCGCATCAGGGCCACGGTGCTCGAAGACAATCATGACCTTGTCTTCGATCATTTTGTCGATTTCGCCGCCAAACTGAACGGTTGCCTGGTCAGCAGCGCGTAGCAACATCTGAAGAAGATCGAAGACCTGCTGGGCAGTATGAGTTTTTTGCAGTTCAGCGAACCCGCAGAGCGCCGCAAAAACAATTGATGCATTTGTGAGCTCTGCTTTGTCAGAAAGGTCTGTGCCTGAACCCCCGGCAACTTCTTTTCTGACAGAATCGGTAACGAAGTTTTTCAGCAATGACCCTTCTTCGAGGCTGTTGGCCATATTGTTAAAGGATCGCCCCAGAGCCGCGAACTCATCAGGGTGGTCTTCATGAATTCGAACTTTGAAGTTTCCTTCACTGATCTGCCGGGTTGCTGTGGTCAGTTCGCGTAGAGGCCAGACAAAATAGAGGGCGCCGGCAAAAGCCAGCAATGACCCGATCAATAACACCGTGGCGACAAGAAATATTACATGTTTTTTCATCTGGTCGCGAAAGGCTGTGAAGCTTTGCATCATCTCACTGCCGGCAATCGTAAAATTAGAATACATCGCAGGCAAGCCCATGTAAATGCTCAGGTGCGTCGGGGTTTCATTGATGCTGATGTTGCGATTAGCTGTTAAATGGGTGGCCTCAGCAACCCGGGCAAGTTCAGGGTGACGGCCGGCAATTTCTTTGGCGGTGAAGAATACGCCAGAATAAGCATGTTCATCACCATAGATGGCGATACGCGGTGACAAACTGCCTAGGTAGAAGTTTTCAGGGTCAAGAAGAAGACTGGCATTGTCGCGCTCAATATACCAGGCCGCAAAGGCGTGCGGCCGACCCCGGTAATCGATCGGCACGCTCATAACCTGTTCGCGACGGTAATTTACCACAATGTCAATTCTGAAACCTGAGCTTTGCCTGAATCGGTAAAAGGCATCAGCTCCGAAAATTTTCAGAAAAAAGTCTCTGGAAATTTCTTTTTTCAGTTCTTTTTGAAGTTGCTTGTCGCCAGCTTGCTCAGTTGCTAAATCTGCGCCTTCAGGCTTGCGAAGGCTTAACATTTCGCTGAGCCTGGCCTTAAAGATTTCCCCGACAAGATTATCAACATCTTCAGCACCAAACATATTCTGGGGCTGCAAATTGACTCCGATGATATTTCTGGCATCCTGGCAAATCCACAGCGATTCATAAAGATTCCATTTATTCCTGATTTGTAATTCGTTCAGCAGGGCAATTGCCAACTCGGTGTCATTGCCGGTGTAAGGTTTCTGACTGTAAGATGCGATTCGTTCAATGCTGTTCAGCCCCCGGGCTATGTTAAGGGTTCTGAAGCCTGCGTCAAGTGTTTTTCGGTCAATGTTTTGCAGATCATTGATGAGCTTGTCAGTCACCCGGTCTTTCTCGCCGGCGAAACTCAGGCGAAAAAACTCTCCGGTCAGATAGGCCGATGCAAAACCCGGCTGAATGATCAGAAAAATAAAAACAGCAGGAATCATGCTCATGAACGAGATATCAGGGCCGCGTGACAGGACAATCTTTTCTATGAGAACCTTAAAGACGCTGCACGAAATCAACCAGATGATGATCTGCATGAGCATCTGTATGTCAGTAAAGGGTTTATCGCCGGTTTTTAGTGGAACAGCAGCAAAATAGCGGCATTTTTTAAGGTAGTCAAACTCAGAAACAAGCAGGAGATGATCGGCAGTTTTAAGGCTGATGCCTCTTTCTGAGGCGTTTTTGCAGGACTCAACAACCATTTTTTTTAGCTGGGTTCTGCCAGAAAAATAATCGCTGAAAGTGGCTGATGGTTGAGCAAAACTGTAAGCACCCAGCCCGTAAGTTCTGGCAGGAAAACGACTGATCGTGATTTTAAGATTTTGCAGCGGCGATTGGCCTGAATGATCGCCAAGAGCGAACACCAGCAAGTCCCGGTTGATGTTTTCACCTGAAATGGTCATGCTGGTTCCGGGTTGGCGGATCACTATTTTGGTGATATTGTTGTCGATGAAGTGTGGCAGAGCATTGCGGTAGTATTTTTGCCATGGTTCAAGGCTTTTGGGGGTGGCGGGCGATTTTAATTCAGCGGTAATGGCCTGCAGGCCGAGGTCTTTGCCAAAATGTAATGATTCAACAACTTGCCCGGCTGCGTCTCTGATCAAAAACTCAAATTCGCATGGAAACCCAGCTTTGGCAATAATGCCGTTAATTTTGCCCGCCAGAAACTGCTTGAACTCATCTGAATGTGGTTTTTGCAGCAATCGGTACTCTTCGTGTCTAAGAATTTTGCTTATGGCAGTGTGTGAGCGGATCAGATAGTTGGCATCGTCTGATGTGCCACGTAATTGCAGCAGGTCAGCCGCTGCTCTTTCATTGAGAATGCCCTGTTGTTGATTTATTTGCAGTTGATTTGCTTCTTTTGTGGCAAAATAGATACTGAGTGGTGGAAAAAATACGATGAGGGTTACCAGAATGCTGACAATGGCTTTTTTCATGGCAGCTTGTCCAGCGAAGTGAGTTCGAATAGATTTTCGTCATGCTGAGAAAAAAACTGTTGAAAGCCCTGAATCTGGCAGGCGATTGCAGCGGTTGTCATAATTCTGGTGGTCAGGCCTCTTTTGCTTGAGGTTTCGCATTGTTCGGCGTTGCTGCGTGCCGGGCCGATGACCGTGAACTCAGAACGCGCCTTGGCATGAAGAATCCCGGCCATGACAATTCCGAAGTCCAGGCCAATTCCGATGGCATAGGTTGTCTGCCCTGATTGTTGTCTGGCGTGCTGCAGCATTGCATGTTTTTTCATCATCATGGCTGCCGCCTGCAATGCATTTTTGCCTGAAATGCCGATTTCACCGGGGAAAAACGCGACTATCGCATCACCGATGAATTGTTCAACCCTGCCTGAAAGGCGATTGATTATTTCGCTCATCTCGCGCATGTGGGTGTTGAGAAGCCTGGCAATCTCTTCAGGCGGATGACTTTCTGAAATGGTTGTAAAGCTGCGGATATCTGAAAACATTACAGTGCCGGCAATTTCTAGAGCTGAAGCCTGCTGGTGGCTTAACTTTACTCTTGTGTCAAACGTTGTTGACACAAATTTGCCCAGCAGGCGGCGCTCCTTTAAGCCCCTGGTCATCTGGGTTGTGGCTCTGGCAAGTTGCCCAAGTTCATTGTTGAAGGGGTATGAAAATTCTGCGTTGTAATCACCACTGGCAATTTCGCCGAAGACGCGGTTCAATCTGGTGGCTGGCTGAATCATCAGGCTCGAAACGGCAGAGGCAAGAAGATAAATGGTTCCGGCAAGCAGGGTGGTCATTATCAGCATTATTATATATTTAAGATCGCGCCAGCCATTCATTGCTTTGAGACTGATGACCGCTGCGGCATAATATTTTCTGGTTTTGCTGAGCGGTTCATAGATAAAGATGTCTTCTGGATTATGAAGCTCAAGCTTAAAAATTGAGCTGGAGGCTGATTCGAAAAACTCGCGAAATCGCTTGCCATCGCCACTCCTCATGTATTGGGTTCCGGTTGGGTAGATTTTGAGCCCAGAAGAATAATCACGGTTGATGCAGAAAAATTTGCAGTCAAAATCTGCGTTCAGCACGGCCATTTGCCAGTTGATCTGGTCTAGCGTTGTGTCTGTAACGCTCAGACCTAATACCAGATAATTGCTTATCAGCCCGTTGTTTGCATGAATTGAAGAAAAGAAGACATGCCTGGCGTCGCTACCCGCCTGAAAACTGTTGATTCGATCGAGCGAAGAAAGAAAAATATCTTTGGCCGACTGATTTTGTGAACTCCCGAAAGTGCTTGCCAGGCTGCGTTGCGTATTGTTAAGACTGATCTGGGGAACCCCTGGTTCTTCAGCAGTTAATATGCTATGCAAGGTGGCGGCCGAGATTGTGTAATAATCAAGATGGTATCTGGCGGTTGGCAGATATTTTTGGGCTGAAACATGCGATTCAGGCTCATGACCGGGTCTGATGTTGAGAAGGTAGTTTAAATAAAACGACCTTTGTCGCAGCCGGGTCTTTAAATCGTTAAATGCCTGCGCTCGCTTCTGGTAATCATTTGCAGCGAATCCACGATGCAGATCAGGGATGGCAAGGAGTTCTTTGATGTTAAGCCCTGCCAGGGCAATCGTTTCTTCTGTCTGTTCATCGATCTGTTCCAGGCTAAAAAAGGCATCATTGACCCGCTTTTTGATTGCTTCAGCATGTGATTGCTGAATCAGATTTATGGCAAGATACATAAAGGCCAGCACCGGAAGCATGCCAGTCATAAAAAAAAGCATTTTGAATGCCTGCCCCAGGTTAAAGCGACTGTGTCGTAGCCTTAGAAAAAAAAGTGCTGACCAGATAAATGCGTAGACGCTCAGGCCAGGAAGAAGCAACTGCTGGCGTGGTTGGGTTACCATGCTGTTCTTGCCCGAGATAGTTACATAAAAATGCGTGTCCTGGCTGATGATATCGATGTAGTGCCACCAGTCGCCCTGTAAGTGAAGTTTGCGCATCGGTATTTTTGCCCCGGCAAAGGCACGTCTGCATGAGCCGACAAAATTTCGGTTGTCTGGAGTGTTAATAAGGTACCGCGAAGCCATGACTGGTTTAAAAAAATGATCGACAAGATGAGAGCCAACGAAAGAAATTCTAAATTCATGGTCAGCCTGGTTGCCGGGTTGATTAACCAGTCTCGCAAGGCTGGCCTGGGTGTTTTCTACGAATTCGTAAGAAACCAGAGCAATCAGGCCGCCAAAACATGCGTTTTGACTGGAAAAACCTTGCCAATAAAGGTAATGGGGGCTCCCTTCATAGTGAACCGGGGTTAGAATGCCCTGACGCTGAGTCGCAAGGTATTCGGGGGCCGAGTTTTCTCCGAAGAGACCGTTTATAAACTTTTCGCTGCTTTTTCTGCTGCCCGGGTCGCTCTGATACCCGGAAAGGCTTAGCAATGCCGAGAAAGCCTTTTCCATCGCCCGCTTCTTGCTTGCCATCAAACCTTTGCCGACTGCCAGAACATAATTGCTGCCCTGCCCGGTGAATGCCCAGATTTGGCAGGCACTAAGTGGCAGAGCTTCAGACGATTGTGCAAGCATGGCAACCAGTTCTTTTTCGGGTGAAAAAGATGGCTGGAGAGCAGCTGCCGATAGCCTTTCAACCAGACTTTGCATAGACTTTTCGATTTGCTGGCGACTGGTATATTCTGATTTAATGCGTGCCGCAAGCAGTTCTACCTTTTGAAGCAGTCGGGTGTTCTGCAATTCTTCGCGCCGGGTCAGGTGATTTTGATAGATCGCGTCGCCGGCCAGCAGATAAATAAACCCAAGCAGCAGCGGAAAAACATAGGCAAATGCCGAGCGCATTCTGCCGTATGAAAACATGCTTTGCCTCCCGCCGGGGTAATTCTGCTGAGATTTTAACCCAGTCTGCATAATTTTGCATCTAACCTGGTCATACCCGGCCAATTAAAGCCGACAGCGAGGTTTCAGCCGGCGAGAAAGGCTTCGACGGCATGGGTTTTGCCTTTGACGCTGCTGATTGGTAATCTGGTAAAAGTTGTATTTTGGTCGCCAAGATGTACGGTTGCGCCTGAAACAACAGTGCCGCCCTCTGGCAGGCCTGCAGCCAGTGACGCCAGACGGGCCGCCAGGTTAACAGTGTCGCCAACCACGGTTTTTGAAAGCCTGACGTTGGCGGCTCCCATGACGCCGGTAACCAGTTCGCCTGAATTGATGCCGATGGCAGCCTGGCGATGTGAATTCTGCCATAGCGCGAGCCTGATATGCTCTGCTGCTTTAAGAGCGGCATTGGCAGATGCTTTTATGCCGTCTGCCTCTGCCGGAAAAACGATCATGACCTTGTCTTCGATCATCTTGTCGATTTCGCCACCATACTGCCGGGCAACCTCGACTGCTGCAGAAAGATGAGCCTGCATGAGAGCGAAGGTCTGCTCGGGATCAAGCTGTTTCTGAATATCTGCAAAGTTTTTGATGCTCGAAAAAAGAATGGTGGCGCTGCTGATTCTTGCCTGCCCTTCAGCGAGAAGATCAGGTGTAGTCTTCATCTCGCGAACACTTTCAGAAACGAAATGCCGCAACAATTTGCCCTCAGCCAGGCCCGAAGCCATTTTGTTGAAAGATGCCGCTGAAAGAGAGAACTCATCAGGGTGATTTTCGTGCAGCCTGATACTGTAATCTTCAGCAATGATCAGGCGGGTTGCTTCAGTGAGTTGTCGAATGGGAATAATGAAATACATGGCAGTCAGAATCGCGAGCAGCAGGCCAGCCGCGGCAAGAATGGCGAAATACCTGGCCGCATTGGTGGTTAACTCACTGCTGATGCTTTCAAGGCTTCTGGTATTGCGCTGGCCACCGATGATGTGATCAGAATACCTGGCCGGAAGTGCTTCTAATACAGGTGCACCGCTGGCGTTAATGTCATGCATCATTAACCGCGAACTCGTGAGAAACGATTGCCTGACCAGGCTGGTCAGGGCGGGGAGATTCTTTGAAACCTGCTGCAGGTTTTCGGGCTGTGTGTTGATGTTGTTATTGTTGCCATAAAGCACTATGGTGACAGGTTTGCCCGGGTTGGTGGCAAGTCGGTGCCGTGGAAAATGGTTGCGAAGTTCTGCGGATGCGAAGACATAAGAAAAAACGTATTTCACCTTTCCCTGAAAGGTTATTGGAATACTTACTATGGCATTGCTGTCGAGCAGCGAATCGAATCTGATAATGCTGCCAAAGTCTTTTTGCAGGTTAAAATAAGTGGTTTCTCCGCATAAATGCAGAAGAATGCTGTCGATTACCTCGCCTTTGATTTCGTCAAATTGAATTTGTTCCTGTTGGGCGGCAGAAACAGCTGACTGGCCGGTCTCTTTCTGCAAGAACTGGCGAAAACGCGGCGTAAAAACCTCATTGGTGAAGCCATCCTGGTTTTTTTTGAAAACATACTTTGCAATATTCAACTGATAAGTTACTTCTGCCAGTTCATTGTTAGCGTCTGCCAGCCAAATTTCTGAAACCAATGCCTGGCCATTAAGTTTCAGCAGTCGCTCCATGGTTGCTTCCATCAGCCTGCCAACCGGCGAGGTAGCCGGCATTCCGGTAAACGAGGCGATGGCTTCGATTGAGCTCAGGCCTTTGGCACGATTGACCGAATCTCTGAACTTCGAAAAGGTTGATATATCCATGTCCATGAGGTCTGCTGCCAGAGCTTCTGATGCCTGATTCTTCTGAATTTTGAAGTTGGCAATCACATATTCATTCATCAGATAAATGCCGCTCGTGAAAGGGAGCAGGGTTACCAGAACGAAAACCATGATAATGAAGTTTTGCAGCGAAAGGTTGATCGATCTGGCAAAAACCAATTTGTCGATCAGCAGTTTCCAGGCGCAGCAAGCGGTTACCGCGAACAGAATAAACAGGCACTGCATGCCCCGTTGCGGTTCGGGCTTCGGCAGCGTGGCAACCATGGCTGTTTGCCACGGCATCTTCGGGTCAAATGGTGTGAAAACAACCAGATGATCGCCTGATTTTTTAACTGTCGCTCGCGAATCTTGAGAAGTAGCTATTTTTACAACGTTCTCGACGAGTTGCGGTTGACTGGCAAGACTCACTGAACTGACAGCTTTCATTTGTGCGCCACCGCCAAAGAAGATTAATCCTGAATTTCCCTGGTTCCAGCGAGCTGCTTTTCTTCTGGCGGCGGCCCTGATGCCGGCCCCGGTCAGATCGAAAATGGTATTCATCAGAAAGTCGCGGCGGGAGCGTGTTGTGATCAGCAATTTCACGGTGCCGCCTTCTCTTAGAACCGTTCGGCTTGTCTCGACGGAAGTGGCATCGGCACGTAAAAGCTTAAGATTATAATAAAAACCCAAATTTTCAACGACCAGTTTTGCGAGTTGCCTGATGGCTTGTGGCTCTTTTTCTGAATTCTGCAATTTTTGAAAGTTGCACATCGCGTCGGTAAGGCTGACTACAGAATTGCCATTGACCTTTTTGCCATCGTGGTAAGCAAGATGCACTGGCACGCCGGCGCTTTGGTAGGCGATGCTGGCTTCAAATGGCAGCAAAAAATGTCCGGCGGTGACCGACATGAAGTCGTCAAAAGCCCATTCTGCTGATTTTGAAAATTCAGCCCAGTCAGTCTTGCTGTATGATTGATTGATCTGTGCCAGGAACATGGCGAAATGCTGATATATCTCAAAAACCGTTCCGGTCAGCTGGCTCTGTGCCTGAAGATCGTTGCGAAGCCTTGTTTCGAGCTGCTTTTCGTGTTCGAGTTGTAATTGACTGACAGAAGAAACCAGCGAAAAATGAAGCATCCAGGCAGGCAGTGCCAATGCAAGGGTGGCAAAAATCAGAATCAGCAATTTCTTCAAGGTCTGGTGGTCCTTTCGCGCAGCTCAAAAGTGCCGGTATCAGCCAACGGGCAATATTCAACAAGATTTTCGCCTTCGATAACTTCGATAAAGTCGTGCGAAACGATTATGCGGGTGTGAGAGCCAAGCTTGCTCAAAGCTTCAAACTCTTCGGCCTCATGTCGAGCCGCACCGATGATCGAAAACTCGTAACGCTCGGGTGTTACCAGCGAACCGGCGATTACTCTGCCATGTTGCAGCCCTATGCCAATTGCATAGGTAAACTTGCCCTGATTTTGTCGGTTGGCATTAAGCTGCAAATGCGCCTGGTGAGCATTTATGGCGGCTTTGAGTGCCAGCGATCTGCTGTCAGAATCATGCTTGTCGGGGAAAAATGCGACGATGGCATCGCCGATGAACTGCTCGATCTGCCCACCAAGTTGCTGAATCTGCTCTGACATCGCTTCAAGATGGGCGTTCAGCATTTCTGCGATTTCGGCAGGGGGATAAGCCTCAGACATGGTGGTGAAGCTTCTGATATCAGAAAACAGCACCGTACCGCTTATAATTCTGGCCTTTTTAAGATCTTCAAGACTTAGACCACCCGAAAGGCTGCGATCCAGGGTTGTTGATACGAATTTTCCAAGCCTGAGCCTCTCTTTAAAGCCTTCAAGCATCATGTTTATCGTATTGCCCAAAAGGCCAAGTTCATCGCCGTGGGCAACCGTAACTTTATGATCGAGATGCCCGGCACTGACCCGCTGCAATATGCCGAGAATGTTTTCGAGCGGCACCAGCAGGCGGGCGGTTGCAAAAGAGGCAGCGACATACATCAGGCAGGCGAGAAGAATCGCTATAACCGCAAGAAGAAGCTGTTTTTCGTGACGACTGCGGTTGACGGCAGCCAGCGAGATGATGCAGCCGCCTGCGTAGCCGGGCATTTTGTTCATCGGATAAAAAAGATACAGGTTGTTCTGATCGGTTATGTGTTTCTCAAATATGGAGCTGCGGCACTTCTTGAGAAAGTTTAGGGCTTTGCGGTTGATCTGGCTGGTTAAGACGCGACTTTGAGTTCTGGGAAAAAGCTGAAAGTCTGCATTGGCAAGTTCTTCAGCCATCAGAAAAATGTGAGAATCAGCTATATTAAGGGCGCTCAGTTCGCGTGCAAGAAATTTGCGGAAAAGGTTTTCGGCACTGGCGGCAAAAACGAGATAGCTGCTGATCTTAGCCTGTTTGCTGAGAATGACCGTGTAGTAATAATCGCGCCCGAGATCACCGGTTTTCAGAAAATTTTCTCTTTCATACGAAAGGTTGAAAGAATCGTCTAAAAAATTGCTGGTTAAGCCCGACATGATTTTATAAAAATTGCTCTGGGCTGCGTCGAGTGAGATATCGGGCCGCGGCAGCAGTTGTGAAAAAGCCCGATTGATGCTGAAAACCCCGGGGGCGGTCAGGTTCATGTTAACTTTGACGCTTTGCCTGAGGCGTTGGTCAGCCACGACCATTTCAGAACTCTGACCCGGAAAATATGCGAAAAGGTAATCTAGCGAGAGTTCAAGGCTTTGCAGCCTGTTGCGCATTGCAAAAAAAGCACGCCTGACATCTTTTGCATCGCTGTCTGCGAAAAGAGACTGGATTCGAGGATTTTTCAACATCTCCTGAATGTGATACCCAAAAAGGGGCAGCAGGCCGTCACTCTTCTCGTTGATGCTGTAGAGACGGGCGCTGGTTTCCTGACGCAGTTCGAAAATATCATTGTTATACGACTCATCGATGAGTGAGAAACCCGACGACAACATCATAAAAATTGGCAGCAGCCCTGAAAAAAAGAACAGTAACCTGAACGAAACAGCAAGCGGCAGGCCTGGTCTGCCATTTTTAACGAACAACAGCAGGTAGATGCCGCCCCAGAATAAGGCGACCAGGCCGGCAACCGGTATAAAGCTCTTGCGACTGGTTTGCAGCTCAGCCGGGCGTGGCGCAAAAATGACGGCCTCGAAGGGATTATCTGCGGTCAAAAAGCCCCTGAGAAACAGATGGTCATTCGTTTCATAAACCCTGTTGCCTTTATCGTCAGATACCCAGAGCAGCTGACTGATCTGTTCGTTTAATTTCTGCAGGTAATCAGCGTTGCGGCAGACAAGAGTTGGAAAAACCCTATTAAGGCTTGTTTTAAGATGTTCAGAGGGAATGAAAGCCACCGCCAGGTGCCGTTGGGTTTCGGCAAAAACCCGGTCTGCAAAAATCTTGAGAATACCCTCAATGTTTTCGCTTCTGCCCGCCGGCCAAAGCATTGCAGTGCCTGCAACCGTTTGACCTTTCTGCTGATACTGTCGCCAGTAAAAATAATACTTGCGACCCTCGAAAGTAACCGGGGTTAACTTGCCTTCGCGCCGCTGACCCATCGAAAGGGGCGCCGAATGAAGACCAAAGACGCCTTTAACAAATTTCTCGCCGCTATTGATTTCGTTCTGACTGATATTTTTGTTGTTCGAAAACTCCAGAAGATTGGCAAACACCTTCTGCATGATGCGAAGGCGGGTGCCGGTTAGACCAGGGGCCGTATCTGAGCGAACAAGGCCATTCTCAACTCTAAAAAACCACACCAGGGTCTGGTCATCAAAAAAGCCGTCGGCAAAATGCCTGCCGAGCAATTCAACAAAAGTGGTAGCCTTGAACTGTTGGTCAAAGTCAGTCTCAAGCTCTGCTGCCAGTCGGTTGCCTGATTCGGTGACCAAACCAGCGAAAGTGTGATTTGAGCGCAGCGCAGCCAGAGTTATTTCGGCCTTCTCGCGCCATAGATTGCGCTTGCGGGTAACCTCGGCCGTTTGCCTGATTTCAGAAAAATGCAGCGCGGCAAAAACCACTCCCAGCGTTATTAAAACCGGAAACAGTAAACCGAAAAATCTTCTGAAATACCCCTGAAAAAGGGTTATAATCGTTTTCAAACCGGGAACCCTCTAACAATCTAAACTGTTACCTGCGTTTCTCGCCTGTCGGCCATCCCGTTCAATTATAAACGAAGGGCGGCAGCGCTACCAACCAATTTTTATGCTTCAGGCCAGCCAATCGGCATAGCAAACGTTTGCTTCCCTTTTATCAGCTTAAGCCTCGAACATCTGAAATTTAAGGTTGGTATTGCTGCGAAATTCAGAATAGAGAGGCTTGAGAGCGCTTGGGCAAAGAAATAAAACTTTTTTTGTTCAACCATAAAAAACCGGGCCCCCGAAATGATTGCGAGGGCCCGGCTGGTTTAAGAGTTTAGGCGGAACGGGCGCGGTTGAGTTCGTCCTGCAGCGCGGGCAGCAGCAGGTTCACATCTGTAACGATGCCGATGTCGGCGTAAGCAAAGATCGGGGCGTCTTTGTTCTTGTTAACAGCCACTATGAAACCCGATTCTTCCATGCCGGCGACGTGCTGAATCATGCCTGAAATTCCGCAGGCAAGGTAGAGATCAGGCCGCACGGTTTTGCCCGTCTGACCAACCTGCTTGTCCTGGTTTGTCCAGCCGGCATCGACGACAGCGCGTGAGGCGGCAACCTGACCGCCGAGCATCTCGGCGAGGTTCTGCAGTGACTGAAAGTTTTCCGGGTTTCCGAGGCCACGGCCACCAGCGACAAGAACTGAAGCGTCTTCGATGTTCTTCTTTTCTTCTTTCTGCACGACTTCTTCGAGAATTTCGACATTGACGTCGGCCGGCTCGATTCTGCAGGCAAACCTTACCGTTTCACCGGTTCTGGTCGTATCAGCTTCTATTTGTCGCATGACGCCCGGGCGCACGGTCGACATCTGCGGTCGGTGTTCGGGGCAGATGATCGTCGCCATAATATTGCCGCCGAAAGCCGGGCGTGTCATCAGCAGGTTGCGGCTGGCATCATCGATAGCCAGAGCTGTGCAATCTGCGGTCAGCCCTGTTTTAAGCCGTGCCGAAACTCTTGGGGCCAGATCACGGCCAATGGTTGTGGCGCCGAAGAAGACGATTCCGGGTTTTTCGGCGGCGATAACTGCGGTTATGGCTTTGGTAAATGGCTCGGTCATATAAACGCCAAGGCGTTTATCATCAACGAGTATGACACGGTCGGCTCCATGGGCAATCAGGCTGGCTGCCTGGGCATCTGTAAGATGCGTGCCTGCAAGAACTGCGATCAGCTTTTCCTGAAGAGTGTCAGCGATACCACGGCCGGCTCCGAGCAGCTCGAAGGCAACCTTCTGAATCTCACCGCGTCGCTGTTCGGCAAAAACCATCACACCACGATATTCAGATATATTCATTGTTTTTCTCCTGCCGTTCAGATGATGAACTTTTCTTTAAGGCTTTCGACGATGATTCGTGCACCTTCGCGCGGGTCTACTTCGTAAACTTTGCCGGCAGAGCGGGTGCCTTTGGTATAAGAGGCCTTGACTCTGGTGGGCGAACCTTTCAGCCCGATATTGGCCTGGTCGATGTCGATATCGGCGAGGCCCCAAACTTTAACTTCCTGCCTGTAGGCGTCGTAGATTCCGGCCATCGACATGTATCTGGCATGGTTCATCTCTTTCAGCGTCGTAATCAGGCATGGAAACTGCACCCGCAGGCGCTGCCAGCCATCTTCGAATTTGCGTTTGACCTCGATGGCTTTTTCCCCGACCTGTAGTTCGCTGACATAGCTGACATGAGGAATATGCAGGTGTTCTGCAATCTGCGGCCCGACCTGTGCCGTATCGCCGTCAATTGCCTGGCGCCCGCAGATGATCAGATCCCATTCGAGCTTTCTGATTGCGGCAGCGAGAGTGCTTGAAGTCGCCCAGGTGTCGGCACCGCCGAACGCACGATCAGAGAGGAGGATTG
>DAOPYA010000026.1:0-48402 GCA_035352635.1 Candidatus Rifleibacterium sp. | reverse complement strand
GCGCCTGGTGAAGTGCCGCCTGAAGAAGCCCCGAGCGCCGGTGAAGCGGAAACCGCCGTTCCCATGAGTCTTAAAGGCGAGATATGGTTGATTTTTGTGGGCCTGGTGGCAATGATTGCCGGTTCAAAACTGCTGCTGCAAGGGTCAGTTGCCATTGCCAAAAATGCCGGTATTTCTGATGAAGTTATCGGTCTGACGCTGATTGCAGCGGGCACTTCGCTCCCGGAACTGGCAACTTCTGTGGTTGCGGCTCTGCGCGGCCAGTCTGATATTGCCATTGGCAACGTCGTCGGTTCGAATATTTTCAATATTCTGGGTATTCTCGGTCTGGCGGGCATGATTCTGCCGCTCGACGTTTCGCAGCACATGGCAAGCATAGACTGCCCCTACATGTTTGTCGTCAGTCTTGCCTGTCTGCCTATAATGCGCAGCGGGTTTTCAATAAGCCGCTTTGAAGGCGTGCTGCTTCTCGCTTCCTATGTTTTATACACCTGGATACTGTTTCAGACACCAATGTAGAAGGCTGCCAGAGACTCAGCCGAAGGCCAAATATGCCCTTGCCTTGCCAGTGAAACTGCTTAGCCAGATTCACTGGCTTGTTGTTGCAAAAACATCGCAGCTGGTATCATTACAAAAGCTCATTGAATGTTTCAAAGCAACCTAACTGGCATGCAGCGCCGTCGAATTGACGGGAAACACTTGACATGCTCTTGTTTAGATTCTGGCCGGGCCGGGAGCCTTCGGTCAGGCGCCGGTTGCCCGGGCCGACGTTTCAGTGGTGGCTGGTCATCAGGTCGATCATGCCGGTCGCGCCCCAGCTTCTGAATCTGTCGACTTCTTTTTTGACATCGGTTGGGTCGAAAGTAGAGGGGCTGTTCCAGATTGATACGTTGCCATAAGGTTCAAGTTTTTTAACGATTTCGGGGGTTACCCACTCGGCACGCAGTGCATACATTACCGGTTTGCCCGCAGCCTTTGCGTATTCAATCAGTCGGGCAACCGCTGCGTCGGTGTATTTGCCATCTTTGCTGCTGCCACCGCCCGGTGAAAGCTTGATACGGCAGCCGGGAAACTCTTTGCGGATCTTTTTTAAGCGGGCATCTTCGCCGGCCTTTGGCCCGTTGCCGGGCTGGCTGACGTTAATGTTGAGGATAATGCGGCGCTCATCGACCTGATATTTCTTCAGGGTTGCCAGCACGCCATCGAGGGCTGAATTATCTTTGAGATCGACCTTGATACCGCGGCCCGAAGCGGCGACAATTCTGACCCAGTCGTCGAACAGCATGCCATTGGTCTGATAAGAGTCGTGCGCGGTTACCGGTCTGGGCTTGCCGTCGAGAAACGGCGCGTAGCGGCGCAGTGGCCCTTCGGGTCTGACATCGCATTCGAACCAGTTGCAGTCACTCTCGAGTGCTTTTTTCAGTTCGTCAAAGGTGTTGGTGTAATGGGCGTTGACGACGTTGGCGATGTCGCCATCGAGTGGCCATGCATGGTCGGCATTTTCCGCGGCAATCTTTTCGAGCTGCTGGCGCTTTTTTGCGCTCATGGTTTCTTGAACAAAAAGTGCCGGCAGCCGCGAAATTTTGGGGAAAAATTCTTTGAATTTTTTGAAACCGATGCTGAATTTGTCGCGCATGCCGGTAAACTTGCTTTTAACGTCGCTCAGCAGGTCGGAAGCGTCGCCGGTAAACTTTTTGTAACCATCGACGACCGTGTTTTTTATACTTTTAAGAAAGCCGAAAGGCCCCCGGCCGGGTTTTTCGCCTGAAGTTTCAGTGTTGTTGCCGCTTTTGATTATTATCGGATCGTTGGCGGCAGCCAGAGGGTTTGCCGAGGAAACTGCGGCGGTTTCACCCGCGATGGTAACGACCGGAACCAGCAGACAACCGATAAGCAAAATAATAGACAACAGATACTTCATAAGCCCCTCCAGCAAAACTTTCGTCTTCAGGCAATAATACCATGTACCGGCCATGAAAGTTTTTTTGGGGGGGCAGGGTGGGGCGGATCAGCAAAAATATCAGTGAATTTTGCAGGTTGCTGATTGGAAAATTATCTGATCTGGCGTAATCTCAAAGTGCTACGGGCAAGGGTGCCAACTTTCAGCCAGGCGAAACTATGAAGCGAAACTATTTTCTTTATCTGACCACTTTTTTATGCGGTGCTGCCATCATGGGGGTTGAAATAGCTTCCAGTCGGTTTATGGCGCCATATTTCGGCTCCTCGATGATCACCTGGACCATAATTATCGGGGTGATCATGGTGGCCATGAGCATTGGCAACCTTCTCGGCGGCCATCTGGCCGACCATCATGACCCTGCGAAACGTTTATATCAGCTGATATTGGCAGCCGCTCTCTGGATCGCCATGATCCCGTTGCTTGGCAAGTATCTGGTGGCAGCGATTGCTGTTGGTGCGGTTGCTCTGTTTCCTGGTGATGCTATTCTGGTGGGCAGTCTCTGTTCATGCATAGCGCTCTTTGCAACGCCATGTATCATTCTCGGAGCAACTTCGCCATGTATGATTAAAACTGCCACCGAGAACCTCGAAAACAACGGCCGGGTGGCCGGCGAAATTTACGGATTATCGACGGTTGGCAGCATTTTCGGCACCTTTCTGCCAACTTTTTTGACTATTCCGTTTCTCGGAACCGACAAAACCTTCTTGCTGTTTGCCGGTATTCTGGCGCTTCTGGCCCTGGCCGGCGCCGTTCGCAGAAAAATGCCCGCGACAAATCCCGCAATCATGCTGTTGC
Source organism: Candidatus Rifleibacterium sp. (assembly GCA_035352635.1). GTDB lineage: Bacteria > Muiribacteriota > Ozemobacteria > Ozemobacterales > Ozemobacteraceae > Rifleibacterium. Next base: position 45,647 of record DAOPYA010000026.1, on the reverse strand, counting down.
TGGTCGTGTTGCTCGCAAGTTTGCCCACTCTGCCTGCTTTTGCTTTCTGGGAAACACCGCTCTGCGAAACCGAATCGGTCTACAACTACCTGCTGGTTAAAAAGAATGATGCGGTCACAACCCTGTCAACCCACGTGCTGCTCGGCACCCAGTCAATGTATGTGCCCGGGCCCGGTCTCACAGGGCTTTATTACGACATGGCGCTCCTGGCACACTTTTTTCTTTCGCCTGTTCAGGGCAGCGAAAAACTACCAATCCTGGTTCTCGGCTTCGCAACCGGAACCTACGCCAAACTGGCGCGGCAATTTTTCCCCGAAAGCGCTATAGATGGTGTTGAAATCGACCCCGAAATAGTCAGGCTGGGCCGGCAGTATTTTGCCCTCAAAGATTCTGATGCCAGGGTTTTCGTCGAAGATGGCCGGGTTTTTGTGAACCGCACCGATAACCGCTACCGCATCATTTTTCTTGATGCTTTTCAGGATGTTACCTACCCGTTTCACATGGCCACCCGGGAATTTTTTGTCAGACTCGCCGGGATTCTTGACGAAGACGGGGTTCTGGCGATCAACGTTAACTTGCGCTCACCGTTTCGGCCTGACCTGATCGATTATTTGACCGGCACTCTCAAATGCGTTTTTTCTGAAGTTGTTGTCTGCGATCATCCTGACTATTACAACCGCATTATTTTTGCCATGAACAACCCGAAAATGCTCGATACCTTTAAGAGCCGCACCGCGGTTCTGCCGGCCGAGCACCCGCTCTTCAGCCTTGCGGAAAAAGCTGCGGCAGGGCTTACACTCGCGACGCCGTCACAGCTGATTCTGACCGATGATCTGGCGCCGGTCGAGCTGATCGGCTTTAAAATGCTTAATGAGCAAGTTCGCGAAGCCTGGCACGAGATTATCGCCAGACTGATTGCCGCTGTAAAGGAAAACCTCGGTTGATCGACTTTTTTTACAGCCTGCCATTTGCCATTCTCATAAACCCGCTGTTTGCGGTTGCACTGGCACGACTTCTGGCCTGGCCACTGGTTCCGGCTATAAATAACCTGTTTTACGAACAGGCTTTTATTGTTATGACAGCGTTTGTCTGGCTGTCGGCTATCAGCATGCAGGTGTTTAATCTGTTACGCCATTTATTCGGCTACTGCGAGTATTACAACTCAACGCTGGTCAAAAGTTCTATTGCCTCCGAACGGCGCATTAAAAACCGTCTGCTCGCGGTTTTTTCTTTTCCGTTCGATATGCTTATTCTGACAATGTTGTGCTGCATGCCCGTGCTGGGGTGGGGTTTCGCGTTGATGTTCAGCTGGGGGCATTTCAGTGACTGGCCCTGGAAAAGCCGGGTTGTGCGCAACTTATTTTTCGGGTCGTTGCTGGCGATTCTCTTGTTTTTCAGTTTTATGTTTCTTGCTTTTGAGCAACCGGTGCGGCCGGCAGTGAATGTGACCAGCGGTACTGCAAAATTTGGGCTGATCTCGCAGCACGGTGACTGGGTAGCCCCTGCGGTTTATGATGAAATACTGCCTTTTAACCGGCAATCGCTGTTGACTCTTTATCGCCAGGGCGACCGCTGGGGTTACCTGCGCAAGAACGGTTCGGTAGTTCTTGAACCTGTGTTTGATCATATCGGCTGGTATCTTGAAGAGGACTGGTATGACAATTATATCAATGTCTTCGACGGACTGCTGGAAGCAAGCGGCCGAATGCTGCCTTTCAGAAACGGCGACCGCTGGGGCTTTATAAATTCAACCGGCCTCACCGCTGTTTCTGCGCGCTTCGAAGAAGTAAAACCCTTTTCAGGGTCGCGCTGGCGCCGGGCTGAGCGCCTGGCCGCCTGCCGTCTTGAAGGGAAGTGGGGTTATATAAACGCCGATGGTCAAGTCATTGTTGCCACGGAACTTGAGCAGGCATTTTCATTTTTCATTGATAATGATGAAAGGGTACCTTCGCGCCGACTCAATTCGTTGGTTAAGAAAGACGGTCACTGGTTCAAATTTTCACTGCCAGATACTTTTACGCCGATTGCTGACAGCGAGTTTTCTCAACCTTTCCCGGCCGCATACGGTCATGCATGGGGTTTTATCGATATCAACGGCCATTTTGTCGTTGCCCCGGTATATGCTGACGCGTACCCATTTAAAAACGGTTTTGCGCGAGTCAGAATCACCTTGAATAACGCTGACCCCAAGCTGAAAAGGGCACTCTCGAAGTCGGTTTTGTCTATTGTCGATAGAGACTTTAACGTTGTTGCCTGGCAAAACTACGCCGATCACACATGGTTTTACGAAGACGATGAAACTTCACCTGAGCTTGAAGCAAAGCAGCTTGAACTCTTTGAAACCAAAGGTTACAAACGCTTTTTTATTTTCAACTGGCATGGCAAAACCGGCGCCATTAACCGCGATGGTGAGGTGGTTATCCCTCCGGTTCACGCTTACGCAGATATTGGCGCCCTGCTCGCCAGCTCGAAATTTTAACCTGAAGATAGCCAGAACGACTGATGCGAGGTGCCACGGGCTATTGATTTGTGTGTTTCTGGCGTCATCGTTGCAGTAAGTCCGGGAACTCCCCTGGTGAATGCGGAACCAGCGTTTCGGGAAAAATGACTGGCAGATTTGTGCCTGGTATGTTTATATGCCTGAGCATCAACGAGAATGAAAGCGGGTCGGTTATGGCTTTGTGGTTTGGCGCAGGTCTTTCTGCAAGTTGCTTCTGCATAAGCCTTTATATGAGTTATCTGACTTATGAAGCTGGCTCAGGCGGTTTTATGCTCTTTGCCTTGTTCGGCATTCTTTCTCTGGGCTTTTTTCAGGCCTGTTTTCGCCAACTGGTAGCGGTTAAGTGGCTTGCCGGGCGAGACTCTTCGGGCAAACCGGCTGCCGTCGCACCGGTTCGCTTTGTGCCACATTTTTTCATTCTGGTGGCCATTCTGGTCAGTGTTTTTATTATTCTGGTAATGGTTCTGGCACCTCTGGCCAACAGATAAATCAATTCATCAGCTCTTTCGAGAAACTCCTTTATCGGCTTGACCAATTATTTCAGACCACCGCTGTTTGCCCTGGGGTGACACAAGGCTTGTTCTTTGATTGTGGAATTGGTAGAATACGTTCTATTGAAACTGAGAGAGGTAATGTATGAAAAAAGTTTTCGGCCTGCTGCTGGTTATGCTGACGGTTGCACTGCTGCCTTGTTTTGCCACAGACCTGACCTGGACAAAGGGGCAGGACGGCCTTAGCGTTTTTTATCCTTCCACGGGCTGGACCTGGACCGAAGGCTCCGATGGGCATCGGGTTGTCTACCCGCTCTCAGGCTGGACCTGGACTGAAAGCCGGAATGGTCGGCGGGTGATTTTTCCGATTTCCGGCTGGACCTGGACCGAAGGCAACGACGGCCGGCGGATAGTCTACCCGCTCTCAGGCTGGACCTGGACCGAAGGCCGCGATGGCATTCGAGTTGCTTACCCGCTCTCAGGTTGGACCTGGACTGAAGGCCGTGACGGTCACCGTGTAGTTTATCCTTTCTCAGGCTGGGCATGGCGCGAGGATGCAACTGGCCGACGGGTTGTTTACCCTACCAGCGGCGATCCATGGGTCAGGGTTGAAGACCTTCTTTTTAACGAGCTGGTCAGTCGAATTCAGCTGACCGAGGCGCAACGACCGTATCTCTATCTGTTGCTCGAACAGATGGGCTTTGATGCCACCGGCAGTGCTTTCGACCCACAACTCAGCAGGGCGCACTTTCTGCTTAATAATAACGAAATTTCTGCGGCCCGTGACCTGTTTCGTTCGATTGCCCGCATGGGCAGCGGCGAATACGTCAGACGTGATGCCGCCTACATGGTCGGTTATTGCACCGCCAACCTCAATGATTACTGGCAGGCAATTCAAGAATACCAGGATTTTCTTGCCCAGTATGATCGCCACGACAATGAGCGCCTGATTCCAGATGCACTTTATGTTCTCGGGGTTCTCAACGAGCATGTAGGTCGCAAATCCTCAGCTGCCGACGCCTATCGCAACTGCATTTCTAGATTTCCCTCTGCCCAGGTGGCTGCCCAGGCTCGTGAACGTCTCAAAGCCATCGGTTATCGTGACGCGGCGCGCATTGCCGGCAGCGTCGGCGACTCCGGGGTTGTTTTGGCCCCCCGCCGCAACCCGTTCGAAAGCGTCAAGGTTGATACGGCCCAGATCGCACGCGTCTGCCAGTTCGTCTACTCTGTTGAAAAGCTTGACGGGGTTAAAGAGTCACTGGCACAGCTTACCGCTGCCGATGAGCAACTAGAAACAGTCCAAAAATACCGGCGCATTCTCAGAGAAAAGCGCAACTTCGAGAAGCTTCATCAGAACTGAACCTACGGGTTTGGTATACTGCGGGCAATAATGAAATGGCCCGCCAGGTGATTGGTTGATACAAGACTGCCCTGTTTTTAGCCAGGTTGGCATAAAACAGGGCAGTTATTTTTTTGGCGAGCGACATGTTGATGCCTGGGTAAACAAAGAAACCCGACTGACAGGCTGGTCGGTGAACTGACCAAAGTTGGTAATTGCCGTATTCGATGGTATCTGCAACATTTGGACCTGACTGGTTATGGCAGCAGTGTTAATGCCAGATTGCGCAGCGGTCAGCCCTGATCAGCGAGTTTTTCGCCGTTGGCGATGTTTGCAAGGATAGTATCGTCGAGAATTTCAATTCTGTTGTTGTTTACCCTTATGACACCGAGTTCTTGCAGCTTTTTAAATGTGCGGCTCAAGGTTGCCGGTATAGTGCCGAGTTTTGAGGCAAGAGCACCCTTGGTTTGCTCAAGCTCAACTGTTCGTTTCGCACCGGGTTCGCAGTTGTGAATCAGGTATTTGGCGAGTCGCGCCGCCACGTCTTTTAGCGACAGATCATCGATCAGCTCTACAAACTGGCGCAAACGCCTTGATAAAATCGCGAGCATATTAAGAAATATCTCAGGCTGCTGCCTGCCAAGCGCGATAAAGCGGTCACGCCCAAAATATAGCACTTCGCAGTCTGTCACTGCAGTGGCACAGGCCGGGTAGGCGGTTCCCTGAAAAACCGGCACTTCGCCGACGACCTCGCCTTCGCCAAACTGGTGAATCAATTGCTCGCGACCATCGTTGCCGATCCGGTAAATTTTGACCAGGCCAGTGTTGATCAGGTAGAAGCCGGTCGCTTCCTGGTGCTGCAAAAACAATGTCTGCCCGGCCGGCAGGCGGCGTTCGACGGTTATGGACGCCAGGGCTTCCAGAAACTCCGGTTGCATTTCGCGAAGCAGGTCACTTTTGCTGAAACTGTCTGCCAGAGTCTTTTCCATAGAACCTCACAAAATAAATAAAAAAAGTTACTGCATTTGACTTAAGTCAAAGCCTAAATGTGCGTTTTCGACCATAATAATAATGTAAGAACACAAGAAAACCAAGGAGCAAAATATGGCACTGCGCAAAATCATCTCGATTAACGAAGAACTCTGCAATGGCTGCGGCAATTGCATTACCGGTTGTGCCGAAGGCGCTCTGCAACTGGTTAACGGCAAGGCGAAACTCGTTAAAGAAACCTACTGCGATGGTTTTGGCGACTGTATAGGGGCCTGCCCGACCGGCGCCCTGAAGATCACCGAACGCGAAAGCGAAGAATTTGATTTTGACAAAACGATCGCCCATGTTGATAAAACGCGTGGCGAAGCCGGTGTTAAATTTATGCGCGACTCACACAAAGTGCACGAGCAGAAACTCGCAGCCGCGCAGACACAGCACGCGGGCGGCGGTTGCCCGGGCAGCAGAATGCGGGCGGTGCAGGCGCAGGCGAAACCGGCTGTGCAGGTTGCCGAAGGTACGATGCCCGTAGTCATGAAGTCAGAAATTTCCCAGTGGCCTTTGCAGCTTCATCTTCTGCCGACCCGCGCGCCGTTTTTTGATAACCGCGAACTGGTCATTCTCAGCACCTGCTCGCCAGTAACCAGCCCTGATGTTCACTGGCGCTATATCCGCGGTCGTTCAGTAGCTATTGCCTGCCCGAAGCTTGACCGCAGCGAAGGTTATGTTGAAAAGCTCGCCGAAATTTTTGTTGCCAACAATATCCCCCGCGTCATCATTCTGCGCATGGAAGTGCCATGCTGTGGTGGTCTGACTGCCATGGTCAAGGCGGCCCTCGAACGTTCAAGCCCGAAGAATCTCGTCGTCGATGAAGTAACGATGAGCCTTGATGGCGAAATTATTAAAACTTCACGAATATACTGACAACTACAAGGAGGCTTTGTTAAAATGACTCAGGTCTGGAAACCCGAAATCGTTATTGATCTCGCTGGATTCGTTACTTTTGCTGATGGCTCGATTGTCAGCAAGACACTTCTCGACAAGCCAGCCGGCAGTCTGACTTTGTTTGCCATTGCCGCTGGCCAGGGTATAACCGAACACAAATCGCCATACGATGCGACGGTGCAGGTGCTTGAAGGGAAGGGCAGTTTTCAGGTTGGCAGCAATATCCACGTAGTGAAGGCCGGGGAAGGCCTGATCATGCCGGCAAATGTTCCGCATGCCGTGTTGCCAGGCGAGGCCTTTAAAATGCTTTTGATCATGATTCGTTCAAAGAATGAGCAGGGTGATTAAGCTTCTACGCTTACATAAACTGCCATCAGGCTTTCGTGAAGCAAGATTTGTTTTAAATCCGTTCAAGAATTAATTATTCAATATTTCAAGGAGAGACTATTTATGAGTATGTTCTGTTTTCAGTGCCAGGAAACCGCTGCTTGCAAGGGTTGTTCTGTTAAAGGCGTCTGCGGCAAACAGCCAGAAACCGCTAACCTTCAGGATCTGTTGCTGTTCGTTCTGAAGGGGCTCGGCGAACTCGGTGAACTCGCTGCCGCCAAGGGCCTGGTTACCAATGAACTCGGGGAACTGGTCTGCAATTCATTGTTCATGACCATTACCAACGCCAATTTTGACGATAACCGCTTCTACGCCCAGATCGACCGTGTAATCAAATTCCGCGACGAGCTGAAGGGCAAACTCGCCGCAGCCGGCGTCAATGTTGCCGGTCTGTCAGAAGCCTCCACCTGGAAACCAGCCTCTAAGGCCGATTACCTCGCCAAGGCTGTGAAGGTTGGCGTTTTGGCCACCGAAAATGAAGATGTCAGATCGCTGCGCGAACTGCTCACCTATGGTCTCAAGGGTGTGGCTGCCTACGCCGAACACGCCGCGGTTCTCAAACACCACGACGATAGCATCAACAAATTTCTGGTCAAGGCTCTGGCCTCGACCACCAAAAATCTCAGCGTTGACGCCATGGTCGCCCTGGTCATGGAATGCGGTCAGATTGCCGTAACTACCATGGCATTGCTCGACAAGGCCAACACCTCAACCTACGGTAACCCTGAAATTACCAAAGTTAAGATCGGCGTCGGCAAACGCCCCGGTATCCTCGTTTCCGGTCATGATCTGCGTGATTTCCATGATCTGCTCGAACAGACCAAAGATGCCGGCATCGATATTTATACCCACAGCGAAATGCTGCCCGCCAATTACTACCCGACTTTCAAGAAATACAGCCACTTTCATGGCAACTATGGCAACGCCTGGTGGAAACAGGATACCGAATTCGCCAGCTTTAACGGCCCGATTCTCATGACCACCAACTGTATTGTGCCGGTTAAAGATGCTTACAAAGACAGAATCTACACGACTGGCAATGCCGGTTACCCTGGCATCAGGCACATTGCTGACCGCATCGGCGATGGCAAAAAAGATTTCTCGGCGATCATCGCTCAGGCAAAGACCTGCCAGCCCCCGACCGAAATCGAAACGGGCGAAATCGTGGGCGGATTCGCGCACAATCAGGTTCTTGCTCTCGCTGATAAAGTCGTTGCCGCAGTTAAGAGCGGTGCAATCAAGAGATTTGTGGTAATGGCCGGTTGCGATGGCCGCCAGAAAGGGCGCCAGTATTTCACTGATGTGGCACAGAACCTGCCCGAAGGCACTGTCATTCTGACAGCCGGCTGCGCCAAGTATCGCTACAACAAGCTGCAGCTCGGTGATATCGGCGGCATCCCCCGGGTTCTCGATGCCGGTCAGTGCAACGACAGCTACTCGCTCGCCGTAATCGCACTCAAGCTCAAAGAAGTGTTTGGCCTCAAAGATATTAATGAGCTGCCACTCTCTTTCGATATCGGCTGGTACGAGCAAAAAGCGGTCGCTGTCCTTCTGGCACTGCTCTTCCTCGGAGTTAAGAAAATCCGCCTCGGGCCTACGCTTCCTGCTTTCCTCTCGCCCACGGTCGTTAAGGTTCTTGTCGAAAAATTCGACATCAAACCGACCGGTGAATTCAAGGCAGACATCGATGCAATGATGGCTGGCAACTGATCGAATTCTGAGTTATAAACCCCTGCGTGCGGCATTGCCGCATGCAGGGGTTTTATCTTTTTCAAACTGCCTAAAAAAAGAAATCCGGGGTTTATCCCGGACTGAAAAATAAGGAGGCAAACAAATCCATGAACCCCTTCGACCGCAAATGAAGTTTCTTTAACGATTATTTTTCGGGCGCCGGCGTACAAAGACAGACAAAGGCAGGGTCTGGCATACCGGTTTGGCCAAGGGCAGTTGCAGGCGTACAAGATTTTTTTTGCTTTTTTTTGGCCCCTCGACCTCACTACCCTGTATGTTATACTGAGCCAATGGAAAACCTCTTTCTTTTTGACCGCGATAAGCTGATTATCGAACTGAATGAAGAGCAGTCGCCCGGGCATCTTGATCAGATCGAACTTTTCTACGATGATACGGCGCAACTCTTTGATTCAATTTCTGAAATCATTGCCACCAGCCAGTTGGCAGTAACATATGTTTCGGCGCGGCCCGACCAGTTCGCGGCGGCCCCGGCCAGCGAGCCTTCGGGTTGGCTGCTGCAATGGCCTGATGGGCTACATGGTCTCAGCTGCATTATCCGCAGTGATGACCAGGGGCAGACAAATGCGCTGCAGGCGGTTTTTCCGTTCAGCAGCGAGGGAGTGACCTGCTCATGCCGGTTGCTCGGGGTCAGATTGTTTAATAACCGGCTTGAAGCGCAGCTGCAGGTGCTGGTCGGCGAAGAAGAAGAGCTGGCGCTGACTTTTTACGACAGCAGATATCTGCATGATCGCCTTGCCTACCGCAAGGATGCTACCTATCAGTTTGTTCTCAGGGCTTTTGCCTACGTTTTTGCGGCGTTGGCGCCGGGAGAAGATTCGGTTGACGGGCTTTGGGCTTTGTTTAACCGTGAAGAACTGGGTGCCGATCATTATGAAATTCATGGGCCGGTTCGTGCGGTTGCCGAATATGAATTGCCGATGCTTGGTCAGAAACTATGGCGCGTCAGCGTGGTCATCGGCTGCTCCTCAGAAATGGAAGAACAGCTGCTCGATATTCTGGTCAGCGCAAAAGTGCTCGGCAAGGGCAAACCACCCATGGTCGGCGACCAGGTGCGGGCGGTTGTCTGGCTGCAGGGTCATCTGTGGGGCGAAACTGCCGCCTGATCTCTGGTTATTTTTTGATGATGGTCAGCATTTTTTCGCTGCCGAGACCCCGTATGAGAGGTTTTTCGCAGCCAACTGTTTGTCGCCAGAAGTTGTCGTCTTTAAAAACGTCGATGACCAGCGGAAAATCGCCATCCTGCGATACCAGAACCCCACCCGGAACCAATTTGGGGTAGATATGCTGCAAGCAGGTGCGCGTCGATGAGGCCAGATCGACATCGAGGTAGGCGGCGCATATCTTTTCGTTGAAGACTGGAAGGGTGTTGTCAAACCAGCCTTTAACGAACCGGCAAACGCTTATATCGCCGTATTTGCTGACGTTACTCTTAACTTCATCAAGTGACCCGCAGAATTCTCTGGCTTTGAACCAGTCTTTAATAGAACTGCCAGAAATCGTTGTTTCATGGTTTTCGCTGTTGTCGGGCAGACCTTCGAATGAATCGAATACAACCAGTTCGCGTTGCAGATATCGGGCAACCAGGCTGAATTTAGCGGTGCTGCCGCCTTTGAAACACCCGGCCTCGATGATCACCCCTTCGATTCCTTTGGGCATTTTCAGCATGGCGGTGACAAATGAAAGAATATGGCTCGGGTTGTGCGGGCAATCAACGTTGCGGGAAACAGTCTGAAACTGGTTGAGAAGTTCTTCAAGTCTGGCGGCTGGCAAAAGTGTCGATAATTCATGGCGAAGCTTTGCCATTGCCATTGATTCTCTCCAGAACTCTTTTAATCGTGCAAGCATGCTTCAGTTCCTTTGCTTGAGAAATCTGCCACCAAAAATATCGAACAATATAGCACGCTGTCGGTTCTCGCACACGAATAATTGCGTCCTGCAAAAACGAACTTTGCGTCTGGTGCTGAGTAAAACCGGTTCAACAGACTGTTATTTTTGAGTCTGTCTGCCGACTTGGCAATGGTAACTTTTTATAAGGTTATCAATGTTTCAAGCCTGATCTGGTTGACCGAAGGCTCGCATCGCGGTTTCTTTTAAACCGCGCAGATCGACCTTGCCGGTACCGAGCAGCGGTATTTTATCAACTTTGACAAATCGGTCTTTTTTAGGAATGAAAAGGTTCGGCAGCCCCATGCCAGACATCTTTTCAAGCACCCCGGCAATTTTTTCCTCGTCGATGGTGTGAACGACAGCCAGGGTTTCGCCTTTACGCTCGTCAGGAACAGCAGTCACGGCGAATACCTTGATATCTGAACCGAGTGCCTCGTGCAGGGCGTCTTCAACCTTGCCGTGCGGCACCATTTCGCCGCCGATTTTAGAGAAGCGTGACAGGCGATCTGTTATTCTGACAAAGCCGCTTTCATCCATGACTGCAATGTCGCCAGTGTTGTACCAGCCATCTTTGAGAGCTTTGGCAGTAAGGTCTTCGCGGCCAATATAGCCCTGCATGACGTTTGGCCCTTTTACGAGAAGCAGCCCTGGTGAACCCGGGGTTTGCAGGGCGCCCGACTCGACATCGACGATACGCACCGAGACTCCGGGCAGCGGGTGCCCGACAAAACCACGCTTTGAGCCAAACTGGTAAATGCCCTGGCCACGAAAATCAAGAGTGCTGACGGTAATGGCCGGTGAACATTCGGTGGCACCGTACCCTTCAATCGGTTTAATGCCGAATTTTTCTTCGAACGCGCCCGCGAGGCGTTCGGTGAGCTTTTCGGCACCGGTGAACACGATTCGCAGACTGCCGAATTGCCCGGGTGAACATCGGCGCATATAAATCTGCAGAAAAGTTGGAGTCGCAATCAGAAAGGTTATGCCCTGATGCTCGACGACTTCACCAATTTTTGCCGCGTCGAGGGGGTTCGGATGAAAGATAATGCTCATGCCGAATCGCACGGCGAACCACAATGACATGAACCCGAAAGAGTGAAACAGCGGTAGAATACCGAGCAGGCGGTCTTGATCGTTGACCGTGAGCACCTGACCCACCGCCTCGACGTTCGCGCCAACATTATGGTGTGAAAGCATGACGCCCTTGGGTTCACCGGTGCTGCCGCTCGAAAAAATAATGGTCGCAAGCGAATCAATGTTTTGAGGTGTGCTTGTGCCGCAATATTTTTCAAGAAGGCTTATGGGCAGCAGGAGTGCTGCGAGGGTGGCTGCAAGTTTTGTTACGGGGCTGATTGAAGCGAGCTGGTCTTCAAGATAGATAAGACGAGCCGCTTCGGGAAGTTCAAGCGCCGCTTTTTCGACAAATTCGCGACTGGTGATGATGGTGCTGATGCCAGCCTGCTTCAGCGCCGAAGTCATGCCCGCCCGCCCGGCGGTAAAGTTGAGATTGACCGGTACTTTGCCGGCCATGGTTGCGGCAACATTCGCCAGAGCGCCACCAATGGTGGGGGGCATCAGTATGCCGATGTTGGTCTCGGCACCCCAGGCTGTCTTGAGGCTTCTGGCAAGACTGATAGTCGAAATCAGAGCCGGCAGGCGGCGTAGTTCCCGGCCTGATGAATCTGCGAAGGCAACGCGCCATGGCCCGGTGCGCATCCGCCTGATGAAGTAATGATGCAGGGGCCGTGCAGAACTGCGTCGGCAGTCCCAGGCGCGGGTGGCCAGTTCTTGAACCGCAATACGGATCTGATGAGCAGATGTATCGGCCGGCAAGGGGTCACCGAAGGTTACGGTGATCGGGTAGGGGAAGGTTTCTGGGAGTTTGGTTAGAAACCGGCCGCCTGAACGACTGTAAATGCTTCCCCAGACCCGGTCGAGGTTGACTGGTATGATCGAGGCTGCGCGGCCGCGCACGATTTTTTCCAGCCCGCGTCTGAACGGCAGCATCAGGCCAGTTCGAGTTACCTGCCCTTCGGCAAAGATGCAGACCAGGTCGCCCTGATCGATAAAGTTGCCGGCGTCACGGAGCGCCCGCAGAATCATTTTGAGGCCCCCGGTTGCCGAAACGGGTATGGCATGCATCGCCTTCATGAAGGGGTGCAGCAGACGATGGTTGTAATAAAGCTCATCGACGATGAAACGCACCTGACGGTCGGTGCTTGCCATGACCAGAAAACCGTCGATAAATGAAACATGGTTGGGCACCAGCAGCGCGCCGCCTTCGAGGGGTATCTTGTCGCCGCCGCTGATGGTGAGGCGGTAGAATGTGTGGGTGACAATGACGAAAACCAGCCTGATAAGAAAATCAGGCAGCAGATAAATCGCCCAGAGCATGCCGGCGGTGGTAATAAGCGAAGAAAAGACGAGAATACCCGCCGGAGAAAGCCCTGCCAGCGACAGGGCCGCGGCACCCAGCGACCCCGTAACGATGGCGGCGAAGATAAAGACATTGGCCAGGGCAATGATGCCGCCACGGCGTTCAGCCGGTGAGCGCCATTGCAGAATAGCGTTCAGCGGCACCACCACCAGACCACTGGAAATGCCAAGTGCTGTCATGATTACCAGAGTTGCGTTATAACCGGGTGCAAATATGCCAAACAGCATGGTGAAAAAGCCAATGCCGGTGGCGCCGAGCGGTATCAGGCCATATTCGACCAGACGCCCGGAAATGCGGCCGGCGAGAACGCTGCCAAGCCCGACTCCCAGACCGTAAAATGCCAGCGGCAGCCCGCTAAGCGTGTCAGAATCAGGCAGATGGCGGGTGAGGTTCTTGGCGTAAACAAGAATATCCTGACCGAGCAGGCTGGCTATTGCCCAGAACAGGCACGAACCCAAAACTGCCAGCCAGATAACGCGATCACCGGTTATCGCCCTGAACGAACCCTTGAGGGTGTCAATAAAGCCACCTTCACCTCTCGCGGCCGTTACCTGCGGAATGCCAAGAGAGGCTGCCAGCCCGGCAATAGCAAGAATGGTAAGAATCAGAGCCGTTACCCAGATGTTGTTGCCGGCAAAGTCAAGAAGCAGACCGCCCGAAGCTGTGCCGCCGATGATGGCGATGAAGGTGCACATTTCAAGGGCACCGTTGCCCTTCGACAACTGGTCATGCGGCAACAGTTCAGGCAGAATGCCATACTTTGCCGGGCTGAAAAGTGCTGACTGCATACCCATGAGCGCAAGAATAATCAAAGGCGGCAGCAGTTGCGGGTAAGCCAGACTGAAGATCGCCATGGCCATCAACAATACTTCGAGCGCTTTCATAACAATGATGATGGTCGTCTTGCTGACCCGGTCAGCCAGAACCCCTGCCGGCAAAGAAAACAGAACCATCGGCAGGGTGAAAACCACAAAAGTCATGGTGGTTTGCAGCTGCGAGGCATTTTCAAAGGCGGTTCCACCTGGCTCCATGCCAGTAGTGGCCGATTTTATCGCCAGAAAAGCGACGATCATTTTCCAGGCATTGTCATTGAAAGCACCGAAAAACTGAGCGATCAGCAGGCGTTTGACTGTTGGCGGCAGAGAGTTTTCTGTCATCGTTTTTTCCTCATTTTAAAGAACCAGGTTCAGGCATTTTATCTGCACAGCTATTTCTATAAGTCGACAGACCATGCCAGGCCTTACAATATCAACCTTGCGGCAGGATTGATTCTGGCACCCGACATGGCTTTTAACCAGTCAGTCGCTACTCAGCACCACAGTTGATGCCGCTTGGGCAAGTGCTGTCGCTGCGTTCAAGCTGCAAGGTTGAGTGCTCGATACCGAATTGTTTGTGAAGCTCATGGCAGGCCCGGGCAATCAGTTCGTCGTCATTCTGATGATCTGGCTTGACCAGATGCGCGGTCAGGGCGGTTTCAGTGGTGCTCATACCCCAGATATGCAGGTGATGTACCGCGGTAACCCCCGGTAGACCACTGAGAAATGCATGCACCGCGTTGGGGTCAATGTTTTCAGGAACGGCGTGCAGGGCCAGGTCAACTGATTCGCGCAGCAAGCCCCAGGTGCCGATCAGAATTACAGCCGCAATTATAAGGCTGACCAGTGGGTCTACCCAGGCCCAGCCTGTATACATGATCAGAACCCCGGCCAGAACAACGCCGGCTGACACCGCTGCGTCTGCTGCCATGTGCAGAAAGGCACCCCGGATATTCAGATCGTTTTTTCGCCCGGACATAAACAACATGGCCGTGGCTGTATTAATGATGATGCCAAGCAGGGCAACCCAGATAATTGTTGTGCCTGCCACGGGGGCTGGTTCTGAAAATCTGCGTATTGATTCCCAGGCAATGGCGCCAACTGCCACCAGCAGCAGCACGGCATTAAAAAGAGCGGCAAGTATTGAAGAACTTCGCAGCCCGTAAGTGTGGCGTTCAGAGGGTTGGCGCTGTGAGAGCCTTGCAGCGCCCCAGGCGAGCAACAGACCGATTACATCACTGAAATTGTGCCCCGAATCAGCTATCAGGGCCAGTGAGCCGGCAAAGTAGCCATAAAGGGCTTCAGCTGTGGCAAACCCAACATTAAGAAATACCCCGATGGCGAAGGCCTTGTTATAATCAACCGGGCCATGACTATGCCCGTGCCCATGACTGTGCCCGTGACCATGCCCATGGCTGTGCGCATCGTCATGGCTGTGCTCGCCGCCACAACCATGGTTGCTATCGTGATCATGGTCGTGAATATGCTCATGGTCGTCGGGCATAAAAAGGCAGGCCTCCGGGTTTGCAGGTTGCAGACAGTCGATTGTAACACAAAACCCCGTTTGTGCAACTTTGAGGTTTTATTGACTGTCAGTCTGCAGATGCCTTGGCATTATTGAGCGCGGTGCGGGCTTTTTCGAGCTCTTCGGCCGCTGCACTGGCTTTTAAAGTATCTTGAGCTTCTGTTGCTTCGACATATTTCTGGTATGCTTTATCAACAGCGGTCTGAAGTGCATTGAGATCAGTGGTAGATACCGTTGAGGCAACGGCACCGTTTGTTGCTGACCCGGCAATCTGACCCTGAGAAGCTGCGGGCGTATCTTTTTCAGCTGTTGCCTTCAACAGGTCTATTTCATGCATCTTTTGTTTATACGCGGCGGCCAGATTTTCATAATTTTTGCGGTCAGACTGGGTGAAATATAGCCAGAATTTCCACCAGGGGCGGGCGTTAAAGTCATGCATGGCTTTGTCTCGCTGCGCTTTTAAAGATTCTGCTTCGATCTCAAGATAAGCCATCTTCTGCGCAGGGTCAGCCGGGTAGCCGCTTACAGCCTTGCCCGCCATAACTGCTGCCTGTTTAAAGGTCAGGTTTCGGTTCAACAGATTGATGCCGAAGTTAACGAATGCCTTATTGCGCGTCGTCGAGACTTTGCTGCTGGCGAAATCAAGGGCGGTGCCTCGCACTGCTGCAGAACGGGTCAGCTTGAGCACGCCCCTTTCAAGAGCCTGAAAGCTTTTTGCCAGCAGGGAATTATTAAGAAAATCACGGATTTTTGCACCTCGGTCAGTCGTTCTGAAATTGCTGAGGTCTTCACAGGGCTTCGCTTTTTCGGCGATACGACTGATGGCCATTGTGGCGCCCTTGCCGTCTGCTACGCCCGTGTCAAGGTCAGCATAGACTTCGCGCATTTCTTTAAGTTTGGCCTGATCTGAATTGCTTAGGTGATTCGCAAGACTCAGTTCAGTGAGTACGAGGGTTCGGTGATTCAAAAGCTCTTTTTTCAGCTTTTCACGGTCGCTGCTGAGGGGTTTGCCGGTCATGCGGCTGTATGCATCGCGAACGGCGATCAGAGTGTCAACATCCATAAAATTGAGGCTCTGGTTCTTCAGCCCTGCTTTGTTGCGATCATACATGACAATGTCAGCACATAATTCGTTGGTCGTATGGATGGGCAGGCCTGTATTCAGGCTGTCAAACATTTTTTTGTTGTCAGAATAGCCGTTGGAACCATGTGCAGAAGAATCACCGGCCAGATGACTGCGTATGCCGGCGGCTCTTGCCATAAGCAGTTCGCGGGCGGGGCTTTTTTTGGTGCTGGCAACGCTTTCCATGGCTTTGGCAAAGTCTTCGCTGTGATAAACGCCGTAATCTTCACTCTGCCCGTCGTCTAGGCCGATATCGGGTTCGGTCGAGCCTGCCAGATAAGCACCCAGCAAATCGTTGCTGACTGGAAACCCCTTTTGAGTGCCGGCTTCATAGGTAAGGGCAATGTGACTGATCGGCCCCCATGCTGAAAGATCTGGTGCAACTATCATGAACGCCAGAAAGGTAGCCAGAGACAACAGCTTAATATTTGCAGGCATTTTACAGCTCCTTACGCCAAACCATCTAATAATTATACTGATTGTACGGTAACCCACAACTGGCAACGCGACTTTATAAATCGTTTTATAAATCGAAAGTGATTTTGTAAGTTTCACCGGCAGAAAGGTATGGAAAATAACACAATACCTGGGTCTTTTCGTAGGGAACCATTTCATCAGGCTGAAAACTGAAATTTTGTGGCTGGCAACCGGCCGGCAATACGATCAAAAAAGCCTGGCGGCGGCAGGCTGGTTGGGGCATGTCTGGCAAAACAAATCGCTTTTTCCCATTATTGACCGTCAGGCGCCCGTCTGACAGTCGGCAGCAGATATGGCTCCCACGCCCTGATTTCCATGGTTCGGCAAGGGAAATCGAAGCGGTTCCGCCTGCGACACGGCCTTCGGCCCGGTAAAATACCGAAGTCAAAATATTGCCGTTTTCGTCGATGAAGGGGGAGCGTGCGAGTTCTGGCAGCCATAGCTGAGTGTACAATTCGTCATAATCATATAGATTGAAGTTGCTGAAGATAACCTGATGCGAAAAATTTCCGTCAGCTTGCAGAACCAGCACCGATGTACTGCCATAATTGCCGATCGTGTAAGACCTTATGTCAGCTGAATCGGCGCAGATCATCCGGGCGTATTTGCGCACGGTCGCAAACCATGGCTCATCATTGAATTCGTCTCTGATACCTGGCATCAGTTCAGCTTCAATTACCTTCATCAGTTCTGAGCCCGTATGAAAGGCCATCTGAGGTTTGATTTTGCGTGCCTGTCTGAGATGCCTCGCTGCGGTTTCATGGCGATTCATAAGTTCCATTACCCGATAGAGCGCATAATAACCCATGGCCCGCAGGCCTTCGTCACCAGGCAGGCCTACCGCGATGCGAAAAGCACCGTAGGCTTTTTGCAGTTCGCTGCGGCATGCGAGAATGCGCCCATAATAATACTGCATAAGCATGTTCATCGGGTCTTTGGCCAGCACCTGCTCGGCTTCGACAGTTGCTTCTTCATAACGCCCGCTTAGCAGCAAGGCCTGAATAACCTTCAGGCGCAGGTTATGGTAGTCAGGATGCTTGTCGATGCGCTTGCGCAGAACCTCTATAGCCATAGCAAAATCCATGACCGAAAAATAACATTCGCTTTGTGCAACCGCGACGATGTTGTTGTCTGGAGCCAGTCGGGAAAGATTTTCGCCGACTTTGATTGCTTCTGTGTAGTTGCCGAGCGATTCAAGACAGAAAAACAGGGCAAACATGAAATCATATTCGTCCGGGTAAAGCTGTTGAAGTCTGACAGCCATTTTTCGGCCTTCTTCATAGCTGCGCAGCTGAAACAGAAGCCTCGACAGCTCATACTTGCCCCGATCCTTTTCGTTGCTGCTGTCGGCCATGGCGGTAGAGTTCTCAATAATTCTCTTGATTTCGGCATTCTCGGCAACGGTGTTCAGAGCGAAACACAGAAGAAAGAGAATATCAGCATTGTTTTTGTTCAGCTTGAAAGCCTGGCGTAACTCATCTATTGCCTCGATAACTGCAAAACTCACGAAAAATTTCCGACGCGCTGATTGCAGAAACCGCCCGGCGACTCCCTCGGGGGAATCAGGGTCAACAGGCGTTTTGTCAGAGCGACTGGGCGTTGGTTCTGGCGAACCGGCATCGTAAATATGGTTCTCTTTTAAAAACCAGCCTCTGAGCATATCAGTAAAACCGCTGAACCAGGTTGGCTCGAATTTTCGCTGCAACAGATCTTCGGCAAGCTTTCCGGCATTCTGATACCGCCGGGCTGGTTTTTTTTCGAGGCATTTGAGAATAATCCTCTCGAACTCACCCGAAATATGTGGGTTCAGCTCGCGGGGTGCCTTGAGATTTCCCTGAGTTATTGAAGCGACAATCGCAGCCGGATCTTCACCTTTAATCGGGTGGGTAAGGGTGACAAGTTCATACATGACCACCCCGAGGCTGTAAATATCAGTCTGCGGTGTAACTTTGCCACGTTCACCCATTAACTGCTCGGGTGCGGCGTAAGAAAGAGTGCCCATAAACTGCTCGGCCCGGGTAAGTTCACTGTCGCCACGCTGCTTGACCAGCCCGAAATCAACAATCTTAACTCTTGTGTCATCACTGATCAGTATGTTTGAAGATTTAATATCGCGATGAATAATTTCGTGCCGATGCGCCTCGGCAAGGGCAGAAGCCGCAGAATGCATCAGGCGGCGAACCCTGGCCGGATATTCTTCGTCAGTCAACGGGTTGGTCAGCTGATCTTGGAGAAACCACGGTGTACCGGGCGCGGCCTCGCGCAGGTAACCCGAAAACTCGAGATCTTTTATGGCGTGACCGGCATTATGAATAAAACAGCTGCGTGCGATAAAATCACGAATTGACCAGCCTTCAACATATTCCATGATAAAAAACGGCTGCCCATTGAATTCACCATAACTGAAAATTTTAACAATAGACGGGTGGTCGAGTCTGGCGATTGCTGAAGCTTCACGTAAAAAACGGGTTCGCCCGACCCGGTCGTCTGATACCTGGTGCATGATTTTAATGGCCACATGCCGCCCAAGGGTTTCATCAAAAGCTTTGAATACTGAACCCATGCCGCCGGCGCCAATTTCAGAAACAATCTTGCAGCCGTTGATTAGAGTACCGGGTTCTGGTAGCCTGGCATTGGTGTTCATCGTGATTCCCCCGTAATTTCAGGTTCTGCAACTTCTGGGCTGCATGCTGACCTGAAAAAATCGACAGGGTGAAAGAACCTGAACCCCGGATATTTCAAGGCAATGTTTTCGGCAAAAAGTCGGTCTGAATTAGAATGGTCGCTGCCGGGCCGGCCATCGGGGCACTGTTCTTTGCCGCGTTTCCAGCCTGCGTCGCCAACCATGAAACTGCCTGGCCAGTCAATTGTATAACCGGCCAGTTGCAGTTGACGCTCTAGGCGCCAGGCCATTCCTGGCTCGGGCTTGCGATCCTCATTATAAAGCTCGGCAAAGTCGTAATAATTGAAGATTATGCCCCGGGCCGCAAAGGCCTGCACGGTTGCCTGCATAGCTTCTTCGACTTCACTCATGCTTATATGACCAAGCTTTATACCCGCCTGGTTCGAAACAATTGCCAGCAGATACCCTTCGCTGGCAAGTTGCAACAGGCGTTCGCAGCATTTCGCGCGAATCAGAAGGTCGGCACGGCCATGCGGTGATGGCTTGCCGCTGCGCGCCTCTCTCAGAGTGTTGTCGGCGTCAAAAAAAGCGACCCGAAGATGCCTGCCCGCCAGGTCGGCGGGCAGAATCAGCGATCGCCGTTTTTCAGGAACCGGGAATCTGTTCCGGGTCATGCTGTTCTCTTATTTCAAGACTTTGGCTGCCAATTTTTCAAACAAAACCAGATCTGACTCATGACTCATGATGGCCTGTTTCCAGAAGGTCGTGTCTTCGAGGTCGGCTTTGATTGCTTTTTTGGCAACCTTATGGGCCATATCGCTCCCCGAAAGTCTTAAGAATTCACGATACTTCGGCAGAAAGGCCGGGCCGTCTTTCTTGAACATGCCGAACAGACCGCGACTGAGCAGGTAGCCAAAAGTATATGGGAAATTGTAAAACGTAACGCCGCTGATATAAAAGTGCAGTTTTGAGGCCCAGAACATCGGATTGGCCCCATCTTTTTCAAGCAGTTCACCAAACTGGTTCTGCATTGCGACTGTCATCAGTTCTTTGAGCCTGGAAACGCTGACTTCACCTTGCATGCGTTCTTCGTGAAAAGACTTTTCAAAATTAAAACGAATCGGAATATCAATCAGAAAGGCGATTCCATCGTTTATGGTGCTGGTCAGAACGTTCAGACGCTGGGCATCACTGACTTTCGGGTCATGAAGAATACCATCGGCCAGAAGCATTTCGCCGAAGGTCGAGGCCGATTCAGCCAGAGTCATCGGGTATTCCTGCAGGAAAGGCCGCAACCCTTTGAGTTGTGAACTGTGAAATGCATGCCCGATCTCGTGAGCGAGGGTGCTGATGTCGTTCATGCTGCCGGCAAAACTCATGAAGACCCGTGATTCTTCGGTGAGCAGCGAACCGGTGCAGAAGGCGCCCGGGCGCTTGCCGGCCCTGGGTTCTGATTCGACCCAGCGCTTTTTCAGTGCTTCCCTGAAAAAAGTCTGCAAGTCAGGGTAAGCGGCGCCGAATGCTTTATCGACGATTTTAACGCACTCATCCCACGAATAACGGTTCAGCTGCGGAATGGCGAGCGGCGCTTCGCAGTCATACCAGGCGAGCTTTTTCTGGCCGAGTGCCTTGGCCTTGGCTTTGCCGATTTTCTGAATAAAAGGCCGGCACTCTTCGACGGCCTTGAACATCGCGTCAAGTGTCTTGCGCGAAATACGTGACTGTGCAAGGGCAACATCGAGAAAATGGTCGTATCCGCGCTTTCTGTTGAGCAGCAATCTGGTGCCCGACAGGGCGTTTAAAGAAGCAGCGCAGATATCTTCGACGTTCACCCAGGCCTGATTGCCATGAACAAATGCTGCCCGGCGAACCTGCCGATCTGAATCCTGCATGATTGAGCGGCATTGAGCCATCGGGGTCTTCTCGATGCGGCCATCAGGCCAATGCATGTCGAAGCTCAGTTTGCCGGCCAGCGTATTATAGAGGCGATCCCAGGAACTGAAGCCATCGACGCTGAGATCGGCTGCCAGTGCTTCTTCTTCGCCGCTCATGGTTTTTTGAGCTTCCTGGCGCATCTCGTGCAGCTGAAACTTTATGTCGGCCAGTTTTTTGCGGGCGACAAAGGTGTCAAAATCTTTTTTGGCTGCTTTTTTAAGGCCCATTTTCAGGGTTATGGCTATCTTGCTGAATTCAGCGCCAATGCCATCGATCTCTGCAGACTCACGGTTGAAATCTTCGTTAGCCGCATCAGCAGCATTAAGACAGCCGACGTATGACGAAAAATGTGACAAGCGGCACATCAGCTGTTCAAAATCCAGAAAAACCTTTTCCCATCTGGTCTGGTTGTCGGCATCAAGCGTTTTCAGAGAGGTTGCGGTTTTCTGCAGACTTGCTATGCCCTGTTTAAGCTCTTTTTTGAAAGCTTTCATCTCAGGGCTGTTAAACTTTTTAAAATAACTGCTGAGGTCCCAGACTACACCTTTGCTCATGATTCTTTCCTTTACTGCGGGATTTTTTATTTTTATATCATATTCTCAGACCCTGAGCCACAAAAACGATTAAGGTTGCCGTTTGCCGTAACCCATTCTTGAAATTTGCAGCAGCAACAACTATACTGCATTCCCATTTCAGCTGAATCAGGAGCCATTGACCATGAACGAAATCGCGCAGAGCGCTGCCGGGGCTTTCAGGCAACCCTGGGCGGCCGGGCTAATTTTTGTCGCGACTTTCATTCTGATTTCTTTTCGTCGCCTGAATATGTTGCCGATCGGCCGACCATCCGCGGCACTGGCCGGCGCTGTTCTCATGGTGGTTTTCGGGGTTGTCACCCCCGAAGAAGCATACCGCCTGGTTAACTGGGACACCATCTGCCTGCTTCTCGGAATGATGATTATTGCCGAACACCTGCGGGCCGCCGGGATTTTTGAGCGCTTTTCGCGCCTGGCCGAAAACCTGTCTTCACCATTCGGTCTGCTCGTTATCACAGGGTTCTCGGCAGCGTTGGCTTCAGCGATTCTGGTTAACGACCCGGTTTGCGTTGTCATGACGCCACTGGTTCTTGAAATCTGTCGCCGCAAGCATCTGAACCCATTTCCATATCTGATGATGCTTGCCACCAGCAGCAATATTGGCTCAACCCTCACCCTGACCGGAAACCCGCAGAACATGATTATCGGCAGTCTGTCAAAGCTTGCCTTTTTAAGATTCAGCATGCTGATGACCCTGCCGTTTCTGGTGGCGATGGCCATTAATATTGCACTTGCCTGGCTCTATTATCGCCACGATCTTCTTCTATCACCCGCCGCTGATGCAGTCTCGCCATTACCAGCCCCTCGCGAAAGCAGACCTGAGCAGATCCAAAAAACCCGGCGACTTTGGGTTGGTCTGGCCGGTCTGGGCCTCGCCTGCGCCGGTTTCGTTGCCGGTTTTTCTATGGCATTTTCGGCCCTGGCAGGTGCGGTAATCGTCATAACAGTTCACCGCAAAGACCCTTCTGAGCTCTTCGAAAAGATGGAATGGTCGCTGCTGATGTTTTTTGCGGCCCTGTTCGTCGTTATCGGTGGTTTGCAGACCAGTGGCCTGGCAAAGGCAGTGACTGACTGGTCGCTGCAATTGATCGCCGGCGATCTGCATGCCCAGCTCTGGATATTCTCGGGAGTTACCCTGGTCGGCTCGAATCTTCTCTCAAATGTGCCGTTTGTGCTGCTTGCGTCACAAAGCATACCGGCAATGGGCAGCCCTGAGCTGTTCTGGTGTCTGCTTGCTTACGTCAGCACCATTGCGGGTAATCTCACTATTTTTGGTTCGGTTGCCAACATGATCGTCGCCGAAACCTCGCGCAACCACTGCCCGATGTCGTTCTGGTCGTTCGCAAGATTCGGTATCCCCTCAACACTTCTCTCGCTCCTGGCTGGCGTCTGGCTGCTAAGTCACATCCTGCAGATGACTTTCTGATCAACACTTGCCGCAACGACGCACAGGGATTGCCCGCCGGAATCGTTTCTGTTATAATCCACAAGCTTGAAACAGGTATTATTTCCATTTTTATTGGCATGGGTGGCCGGGTTATTGCTGGTGCCCCTCGTCAGACGTATTGCCCTGAACCTTGGTCTCGTCGACCGCCCCGGCGGCCGCAAGATTCACAAATCGCCGATTCCAAGGGTCGGGGGTGTTGCTTTGTACCTTGGCGGGCTGATCGGCGCCCTGCCTTTTCTCTCAGAAAGCGCGCCAACTCTCGGCATCATGCTGGCCGGCACCTTTATCTTTTTGATTGGCCTGCTTGACGACCTCATAGACCTGCAACCCCGGGTCAAGCTCGGTGGCCAGATATTTGCCTGTCTTATTCTCTTGTTTTTTGGTGTAAAAATCAGTTTCGTTACTGACTTCATCTCTGGAAAAGGCCTCGTGGCGCTCGGTTTGTTGACTTACCCCCTGACACTGCTCTGGGTGATCGGTTTGACTAACACGGTCAACCTCGTCGATGGCGTCGATGGCCTGGCCGGCGGCATCGTTTTTATTGCCCTGGCCACTCTGCTGTCGGTGCGCATCGCCACCCCCAACATGCAAGACCCAGAGCTGATATCAAATGTTCTGGTGCTTTCGGCGGCGATAATGGGTTCACTGCTCGCTTTTCTTAAATACAACGTTTTTCCGGCCATAATTTTTATGGGCGATTCAGGCGCTTATTTTCTCGGTTTCATGACCGCCGCCCTCTCGATTGCCGGTGCCGCCAAAGGTTCGATTCTGTTTCCGTTGATCGTGCCATTGATTGCTTTTGGTCTGCCGGTGCTCGACGTTATCTTCGCTATTCTGCGCCGCTATTTTAAAAAAGTGCCTATTTTTCAGGCCGACAAGGAACACCTGCATCACCGACTGCTGCAACGCGGCTTTTCGCAGCGCGATACCACGCAGTTCCTCTGGATGGTCTCATGCTGTTTCGGCTTCGTTGCCGTTCTCGCTGCTGATATTCCCCATCGGGGCATTCAAATCGCTGCCGCCGTTTGTCTGTTGATCATGGTATTTATCTCGATCGCCACCTTCATCCGGAAAAGCCATGTCCAGAAGTAGGTGCTTTTCACAGATTTTTCTCCAGGAAGCTCCAGTTAGGCATCTGACCGGTTCTTACGCCAACGGCCGCATTGCACAGACTTACCTTTTTGCCGGCAAGGAATCAAGCGGTCGCCTGGCCACCGCCATGGCTTTCGCCGCTCTTCTGCAATGCGAGAACCCGGTGACTGCCACGGCCGGCTATACTGACTCCTGCCAGAAATGCGACGCGTGCAAGCGCATCGCCGCCGGCAGTCACCCTGATGTTAACCTGATAACTCCCGAAGGCAATGAGATTAGAATCGATCAGGTCAGGGCCATGCAGGAAATGGCATCGTTGAAGCCCGGCGTCGGCCGCTGGCAGGTGTTTATTCTCGACCCTGCCGAACGGCTGAATGTTTCTTCGGCCAACAGTCTGCTGAAGATTCTCGAAGAAGCTCCGTCGCATGCTGTTTTCATTCTGGTTGCCCGTGATACCGGTTCGGTGCTGCCAACTGTTCTCAGTCGTTCCGAAATCGTGCGCTTTGCTGTTCCTTCGCACCATCAGGCCAGGCAACAGATAGCACTGAGCAGTAATTTTTCTTTTGACCAGGCTGCCGTCTGCTACGCTCTTTCTGAAGGCCGTTTCGGCCAGTCCCTCGAAATTGCCGGGCAATACCAGACCCTCGCGCTTCATGAGGGCATTCGCAACAGCCATGCTGATTATCTGTTGCAGCTTGAAGCACTGTCTTTGCTGAATCAGACAAATTTATCAGGCGCGACAAGCCTCGATCAGGCTCTCAGGCTTGCCAGCCAGCTTGATCAGACCCGCTTTTTGCCCCTGCAGGCTGCCCGAAAAGCTTTCTGCCGATCTCTGGTCATGAATACCGGCCTGCCGGCAGCCTTTGCGCTGATGTTCGCAGATGCGCTAGTTGATCGTCTCGACAAAGCCGTAGCAGCGATGAAAAAAAGCCTTGATCCGGTGCTGGCAGAAGCGCGAAAGGGCTACCCGCCGGCTCTGATTAAAGAAAGCGAAGGGCAATTGCATGCCGCCATCGATCACTGGGTGGCTGCCCAGCTTGAAGAATTCTTTTTCTGTCTGATGAACTGGTATGCAGACGCTTTGCTGCTCGCTTGCGGCGCCGATGAAACATTGCTGTTGAACCTTGACCGCAAAGAAGATATCATTACACTCGCAAAGGTTGAAGGTATTGCCCTGCTGCGTGCCAGAATTGAAATGCTCGACCGAAGTATTGAATTGCAGCGACGCTACGTTCAGCCATTGCTTATTCTTGAAAACCTGTTAACGCAGATCGGAGGACCCGAAGCGTGAATCGATATATTGCCCTGAGACTGCGCAAGCTGCCCACCGTCTACTGGACGCCTTTCCCCGAAGGCATGCCAATTGAGGCAACCCAGGACGTAGTGGTCACCACCCAGCATGGCTGCGAAATTGCCAGAGTTCTGCAGGTGGTTGAGACCAGACCTGCCGGCTTGAAGACCGAAAGTGAGCCTTTTATCATCGAGATACAGAGAATCGCTGATGCCGATGACCGTATCCGCATGGCCGACCAGAAAAAGAAAGAAAGAGATGCATTTCTGCAGGCCCGCGACAAGATCAACCTGCACCAGCTGCCGATGAAACTCCTCAAGGCTGAATTCCTTTACGATTTCAGCCGACTGATTTTCTATTTCAAGTCAGATAACAAGGTCGATTTCCGCGATTTGCTCAAAAGCCTCGCCGGAATTTTCAAAACACGCATCGAGCTACGTCAGATCGGTGTCAGAGACGAAACAAAACTGCTCGGCGGCATCGGCTGCTGTGGCAAAGAAGTCTGCTGCGCCCAGTTTATGAGCACATTTTACCCGGTTTCTACCAAAATGGCGAAAGAGCAGAATCTCAGCCTCAATCCGGCCAAACTTTCTGGAATCTGCGGCCGCCTGCTCTGTTGCCTTGCCCACGAACACGAATACTACGCCTCGTTTCATGGCAAATTTCCCAAAATTACCGCCGAAGTGGTTGTGGGTGCCGAAACTGGCCGGGTCATGGACATCAATTACATTACCCGCAAGATTCTCATCGGTTTTGCCGACCGCCGCAAGGCTTCTTACGAACTCGACAAGGTCTGCGGTCGCAAAGACCAGACCACCGGTCGCAATCTCTGGTGGGTCAGCATTCCGGGCGCCGAAGAGCCAGACCTGAGCATTCTCCTGAAAAATCTCAACCCCCCAGGCACCGGCAAAAAGAAAAAGAAGAGTGACGGCCCGCCAAGACGAGAAGAAGGCAGTCGCCCCCCCAGAAACGAGCGGCCTCCTGAAAACGATGAAAGTGTTCCAGCCGATGCCGATGCAGATGACGATGAAAGCGACATTCGCGACTAAACTGAAAATTGCCTGTCGAACTTGTCGATGAATCATGATATAATCCATAAACTTTGGGCCGATCCCGATGGCGGAATTTCCGTTTCCGGGGCAGAAAAGCGAGGGAGTTCAGTGTCACGCATAGGATTAATAGCAGGTAGTGGAAGGTTTCCACTCTATTTTGCGCAGGCGGCAAGGCAGGGTGGCAATGAAGTGGTGGCAGTTGCTATACGTGAAGAAACGTCGCCCGAACTTGAAGAACTTGTCAGTCAGATTCACTGGTTTCATGTGGGTGAACTGCAAGGTATGATCGATACTTTTCTGCACGCCGATATTAAACGCATCGTCATGGCAGGCAAAATAACCAAGACTTTGATGTTTGACCGTATCAGGCCCGACGCCAGACTCATGAAGGTTTTTGAAAAAACTCCGATTCGCAATGATGACGCCTTACTGCGCCAGCTCAGCGAAGAATTTATTGCTGAAGGTATTCATGTTTGCGATTCGACCACTTTTTTGTCGGTTCTGTTGCCCGAAAAAGGCATTTTGACCAACCGAAAACCTAGCGAAGATGAACTGCTCGATATTAAATACGGTCACGAAATCGCCAAACAGATTGCTGGTCTCGATATCGGTCAGACCGTGGTGGTCAAAAACCGGGTTATTTTATCGGTTGAGGCCATCGAAGGCACTGATCAGGCGATTCAACGCGGCGGCCAGCTCGGCAACGGTGATGTAACCGTGGTTAAGGTCGCCAGGCCGAAACAGGATATGCGTTACGATATCCCAACCATCGGCATTGATACGATTCACAACCTGATCGCTGCCAAGGCTCGTTGCCTGGCCTTCGAAGAAAAGAAAACCCTGCTGCTCGACCGCGAGGAAGTCATCAGGCTGGCAGATTCTGCCGGCATTGCCATAATGGTGGTTTGACCGCGCTTTTAACAAACGAGGTAAACATGAACAGTCAAAGCGTCAATATTGGAGTCATCGGTATCGGCCACCTGGGCCAACATCATGCCAGGCTGCTGGCTGAAATCAATGGTGCCCATCTCATTGGTATCGCCGATGTTAATGAAGCGGCCGGCCGTGAAATTGCCCAAAAATACAATGTTCCGTATTTCAAGGATTATCGCGATCTGGCTGCCGTAGCTTCAGCCGTAACCGTAGTCGTGCCTACTTTTCTGCACCATGAGGTCGCCCGGTTTTTTCTTGAACGCAATATTCATACTTTTATCGAAAAGCCGATCACCAAAACCCTTCAAGAAGCCAACGATCTGGTTGCCCTTGCCGGCAAAAAACAACTGACCCTGCAGGTTGGCCATGTCGAGCGCTTCAACGCCGCGATCATCAAGCTGCAGTCGCTGTGCGACAGCCCGAGATTTATTGAATGCCAGCGGATGGGGCCGTTTTCACCGCGTATTCAAGATGTCGGGGTTGTCCAGGATCTCATGATTCACGACATCGATATCGTGCTTTCTCTCGTCAAATCGCCCATCAAGCGGGTTGACGCGGTTGGCATCCCTGTGCTCACCGAAAACGAAGATATCGCCAACGCGCACATCGTTTTTGAGAACGGCTGTATCGCCAATCTTACTGCCTCGCGCATCAGCGACGAAAAAATTCGCAAGCTCCGTATTTTCGAAATGGATAAGTATTGTTCCCTCGATTACGCCAATCAGGCTATCACCCTGCGTCGCAAATCGAACCTCGAAGAAAAAATTATCCAGGAAGAACTCGAAGTTCATAAAGCCGAACCGCTTCGTCTTGAGCTTGAGCATTTTATTTCCTGTATTAATGAGCGTCGCAAACCCCTGGTGACCATCGAAGACGGCAAGAATGCCCTTGAAGTTGCTCTTGAAATTCTCGAGCAGATCAAGAGCAATCTGCCTTCTCCTCACTGATCGGCGCTTATGGCTTCAGAAAACTGCCTCGGTCGTTTCTTTTTCAAGTGGCGCGACAAATTGCCGGTGCCCCTGGCGCTCGCTATGTTCTTTTGCGCCCGCCCACGCCCGCTGACCTGGTTGATGGGCATGCCCCTGGTGTTGGCCGGCGAATCTCTGCGTATCTGGGGCCTGATGCATATCGGCCCGACCACCCGCACCCGCGAAATCTGCGCCGACCGTCTGGTGACCTCGGGGCCCTACGCCCATTGCCGCAATCCCCTTTATCTCGCCAATATTCTTAAGATTGCCGGTTTCATGGTAATTGCCGGGAACCTTGCCTATGCCGCCGCTGTCCTGGTTTTCTATGCTGTCGAATTTGTTACCATGATTCCCTACGAAGAAACTTTTCTGGCCGAAAAATTCCCCGAAGCACATCGTGCTTATCGTGAATTGGTGCCTGTAATTTTTCCACGCCTCAGCCCCGCGCCAGGCTGCACCGCTCTTCCATCCTTTGAATTTAATGAAGCCCTGCGTTCGGAAAAGCGCACCTTTGCTTCAACTTCTGCGATTTTGTTCGTTCTTTCGTGCTCTTCGATTTTTCGCAGGAGGCAAAAGGCTTGAATAATGCTCTGGCATGCAAAAAGACCGGGCCTGGCCGGCTATTTTTTCTCGCCGGCGAACAGAGCGGTGATTTGCATGGTTCACTGGTAATCAGCCACCTGAAGCAGATCATGCCAGATCTGCAAGTCGATGGCATTGGCGGCCCCATGATGCAGAAGGCCGGCATGAATTGCCTGCATAGCAGCGATGAACTCGCGGTAATCGGCTTCGTAGAGGTGATTAAGAATCTCTGGCACCTGTATCGTATTCTGGCAGACGTTCGCAGCTGGCTCGAACGTGAACGACCCGATATGGTGGTTCTGATTGATTACCCCGGTTTTAATCAGCGGGTTGCCGAGATTGCCCGCGGTATGGGCATTCATGTACTATATTATATCTGCCCGCAGGTGTGGGCCTGGCATGCCAGTCGTGTCAAAAAATTCACCCGGCTTATTAATGAAGCGGTGGTGGTCTTTCCATTTGAGGTAGATATCTGGGCCAAGGCCGGTTCGACCGTTAACTGGTTCGGGCACCCGCTGGTTGGAGTTGCCGAACCATCGGCGCCACCAGCCGAAATCATGCAAATGCTCCAGACAGGCGACGCGTCACTCGTCAGCCTGCTTCCAGGCAGTCGCACCCAGGAAATCTATTATATTTTTCCTGTGCTGCTCGACGCTGCCGAACTCATTCTCAAAGAACGACCGAATACCCGTTTTCTGCTGCCGGTTGCCAGCACTATCGATGACGAACGCATTCTGGCCCATCTGAAAGGCCGAAATCTGCCGATCACCATGCTGCGTGGCCAGACTTACGACGCTATTTCGGTTTCTGATGTCTGCCTGGTCGCTTCAGGTACGGCAACCCTCGAAATCGCCATCATCGGCACGCCCATGGTCGTTGTTTATAAAGTTAACTGGCTGACCTCGCTGATCTCACAGTTTGTCATCGAAGCTGAACATATCGGTTTGCCGAATGTTATCGCCGGTCGGCGCATTGTGCCCGAGTTCATCAGAGGCGACTTCAAGGCTGATCTCATTGCCCGCGAAGCGCTGAGCATTCTGAACGACCCGCAAAAACAAAAAACAATGCGCGAAGAATTGGCCAAAGTTCGTGCCAGTCTTGGCGAAACTGGTGCCAGCCGCCGGGTTGCCGAACACATGGCCGCCAGAATTCAGGAGTTGCACCAGAAGTGACCATACTCAAAAGAATTCTCGGCTATTTTGGCGATTATCTGCCTTATCTGTTGACCGGCATTTTCTGCAGCGGCATTGTCGCTATCTGTACTATTTTTCCGGCCTGGATAATGAAAAGCGTCGTCAATGACGTGCTGGTACTTCGTGATATTAAAGTTCTGCACTGGATTGCCGGGGCTTTGATCGTCGTCATGTTTGTCAAGGGCATCGCCGCATTTATCGAGAGTTACCTGATGCAGTATGTCTCGCAGAGCATTCTAAGGCGCATCAGATCGGCCTGTTTTGATCGCATGCTTGAGCTGTCGCTGTCGTTCTATGAAAAGCAGCGCACCGGCCAGTTGATGAGTCGTATCACCGCTGACGTTCTCGTTCTGCAGAATCTGCTCACCAGTTTTTCTTCGCTGATTGGCGATCTCATCGCTTTTATCGGTTTCTGCAGCTACATTTTCTACCTGCACTGGAAACTGGCCGTTATCTCAATAGTAATTATCCCCTTCATTGGCGCTCTGATCAACAAGTTCAGCCGCAAGATGAAAAAGATCGGTTCAAGAATGCAGAGTCGCATTGGTGATATCTCAACGGTATTGCAGGAATTCATCACCGGCATCAAGGTGGTCAAGTCTTTTACTCTCGAAAGCTTTGTCAGAGACCGTTTTGAACAGGCAAATGGCGCTAATTTTTCTGAAACGATGCGCGGCAGTCGCATCAACGCCGCAACTACCCCGATCATTGAGTTTATCAATACCTGTGGCCTGGCCATTATCTTCTGGTATGGCGGCTATGAAGTCATTCACGGCAACCTTGACGCCGGCCAGTTGATCAGCTTTCTGACAGCCCTGGTTGGCCTGTTCGCACCCATCAAGAATCTTTCCAAGATGAGTAATGTTATTTCTCAATCAGTTGGAGCTGGCGAAAGGGTTTTTGAAATTATTGATGCCCATGTTGACGTTAAAGAACGCCCTGATGCCATCGAAAAAGTTGGCTGTCGCGGCGAAGTCGAATTTTCAGGCGTAACTTTTGCCTATAACCAGAACGAACCAGTTTTGAATAACGTCAGTATTAAAGTGGCTCCCGGCGAGGTTGTTGCGCTGGTTGGCCCGTCTGGGGCCGGAAAAACGACTTTTATCAACCTGATACCCCGATTCTTCGATGTTTCTGGCGGTGCGGTTAAAATCGATGGCGTCGATGTTCGTGACCTGAGCCTTAACAGTATGCGCCGCTATATCGCCATGGTCCCCCAGGAAACCTTGCTGTTCTCAGGGACCATCGAAGACAATATTCGCTTCGGAAGACTGAATGCAACCCATGATGAAATAGTTGAGGCTGCCAGATTTGCCAATGCTCATGATTTTATCATGAGCCAGCCCGATGGTTACGATACCATGCTCGGTGAGCGTGGCGTCAATCTTTCCGGTGGGCAGGCACAGCGGGTTGCTTTGTCGAGAGCCTTTCTCAAAGAACCGGGTATTCTTATTCTCGACGAGGCAACCAGCGCTCTCGACTCCGAAACCGAAAACCTCATTAAAGAATCATTAAGCCGCCTGATGGCCAATCGAACCACCTTTATGATTGCTCATCGCCTGTCAACCGTCGTAAGGGCTGACAAAATACTTGTGCTCCAAAAGGGCGAAATCGTTGAGGTAGGCTCGCACAGCCAGCTTCTCGAAAAGCAGGGGCTGTATTCGACGCTCTACCGCTCCCAATATGCCGACCAGGTGACCCTATGAACACCAACATTAACAGCACTCTTTCGCAAAAAAAGCATGGCGACCCTGTCGTTTCGGCGGCAGTTTCCGCTCGGGCACGTCTGAAGGCAATGTTAATTCTGGGTTTTTTAACTTCGCTGCACTCCTCGATACGCATGCGGAGAACCGGGTTCACCGATTACCTCGCCGGCAAAAAATTTGACCGCCCGGTTCTGGTTGTCAGCTGGCATGGAACAATGATTGTCCCTTTCTATTGTTTTCGTGGGCATAATCTTGTTATTATGAGCTCACTCTCTGAAGATGGTGAGTTTATGGTAAAAGCTCTGAGGTATCTTAAATATTGCCCGGTTCGAGGTTCGTCGTCACGCGGCGGCATGCGTGCGCTTCTTGAGATGATTCGCATGGTTAAAGATGGTTCTGATGCCGCTATGACCGTTGATGGGCCGCGTGGGCCAAGACACGAAGTTAAACCCGGCATGGTAATGATTGCCCAGAAAACTGGCGGGTATGTGTTACCGGTTGGCTCTGCTTCTTCGCATTCCCTGATCCTGAACAGCTGGGATAAAACTACGATTCCGCTGCCTTTCAGTCGCGTTGTCATGCATTGTGGCCAGCCTTTCGTTATTGACCCCGCAATCAGCGTCGAAGAAGGTTGTGAATTGATGAAACAGGCTTTGCACGAAAGCAATCGCCAGGCCGAAATCTTTTTAAAAAACGGATAAAATTGTGAAATCTGTCGTTAAAGCCAGGAAAAAACTGCTCATCGTTGCCGGTGAAACCTCCGGTGACTTTTATGCAGCTTCATTAATCGACGTGCTCAAGAAGTCGGGCGATTATGAAATCTTTGCCGTCGGCGGCATTCAAACCAGGCAACGCGACGTTAATATGCTCTGCGACAGCACTAACTGGGCTGCCATTGGCTTATTCGAAGCCATCAAGCAGGCCCCGCACCTCTTTCTTGTGCTCTATCGCCTGCGCCGCTTTCTTGTCGAACAGCGACCAGATCTTGTGCTGCTTGTCGATTACCCGGGCTTTAATATGCGCCTGGTGCATGCCGCTCATAAGCTTGGCATTCCGACACTCTATTATTTCCCTCCCAGCAAATTTGCCACCGACCCCGCCAGCGTTACTGATGCCGCCGGAAGCATTACCAGGGTTGCTGCCAATTTTGCTTCGACCTATGAGGTTTACAAAGCTGCCGGTGCCAACGTTGAATTCGTGGGTCACCCATTACTCGACCATGCCAAGCCGGTGATGACCATCGAAGAAACCTGCCAGAAATACGGCATAAAGGCAGATCGGCCAGTTATAGGCCTATGCCCCGGTTCTAGACGCAGCGAACTCGGTCAACTCCTGCCAGTCATGCTTGCTGCCGGCAAACTGATTCATCAACGTTACCCCGAATGCCAGTTCGTTGTTCCGGTTATTGCCACCGAAGGCCCCGAAGTGTTCGGTGTTCAAAAAACGGCCTTGCGAGAACAACTCGCAGCCAGCGGCATTCCCGTTACCCTTGCCGAAGGCAAGATCTATGATGTGATGAAACTGGCGCGACTGCTGCTCATCTGCTCGGGCACCGCAACCCTTGAAGCAACCTACGTCGGAACCCCAATGGTCATCTGCTACAAGGTATCTGTTTTTACTGAGATTCAGGCCCGCCTCTTCTATCAGTTACCGAAATTTATTGGTCTGCCCAATATTATTATTGGTAGAATGGCGATTCCTGAACTGATTCAGCATGACCTTACCCCCGAAAACCTCGCTGAAAAGGCCTTTGAACTTCTTGATTCCCCTGAAAAATACCAACAGCAGAAAAATGACTTTGCCGAAGTCATCGCGCATCTCGGCGAACCCGGAGCGCACGAAAGAGTTGCCGCGATGGTCGAAAGCCTGCTGCAAAGCACAAATATCGGAAACTAACCATGTCTGCAATGCAGATGCTTAAAAAGTCGGTTCTGCTTTTGTCAAAAGCCTTTTGCCACCTTCCTGAGCGCCCGGCGGCGGCTCTGGCATCTGGAGCCGGTGTGGCTGCCTGGTTAACAGCCCGCTCTGAACGCCTGCGCATCGAAGATTGTCTTGACCGGGTTTATTTTCGCCTCAAACGCCGGCCACCGGCACCCATACCATTCATTGTCAAACAGGGCTTTATTCACTTCGCTCTGGTTGCCTGCGAATTATTGCGTTTCCCGCAGCTTTCAAAAGAAAAACTCGCCACCCTGGTGACCTTTAATAACATTGCTGCTCTTGACGAGGTTGTAAAACAGGGCAGGGGAGGGATTCTCGCCTTGCCGCACATCGGTAACTGGGAACTCCTCGGTGCCGCGATTGCCCATGCCGGCTACTCGCTTAATTCTTTTTTTCTGTCACAGAAAGAAGACGAAATCGGCGGCCTGCTCGACCATTTTCGCAGCTACTCGGCAATTAAACTGCATGACCGCGACCGGGGCGGCGTAAAAGCCCTGAAGGCGCTGCGGGCCGGCGAACTGCTTGGCATGATTGCCGATCAGGATGGCGCCAATAACGGTGTTTATCTTGATTTTCTCGGCCACTGGGTCAGCATGCCTGCCGGCCCGGCCAACTGGAGCCTCAAGACCGGTGCCGCTCTTATGCCGCTTTTTTCGCTGCGGCAGGGCCATACTTTTAACTACCAGGCCCATTTTCTCGCGCCGGTTGCAGATGAAGAACGCGGCACCTACCAGGAAAGGGTCATCGCCAGAACCCTGAGGCTCACCCGCTGGATGGAAAATCTTATTCTGGCTCATCCACACCAGTATCTCTGGTTCTATGACCGTTTTAAACCACGCCATGAAGCATGGGTGACCGCCGAAAAAACTCGAAATGGCCAGATGTGGCATGGCGAGCCGCGCTATGGAACCTGAAATGACCTTGCGGGCCAGAATGGCCCTGAATGCCTATCGACTGCTGCATGGCCTGGCGTTCATCCCCGCCGCTGCCTCGCTGCCGGTGCTCGAACATTACAGCCGCAGACTCGCCACCGGTCTGAGTGACTACCTTGGCAATGTTCCGCGTGCCGAAAAACCCACACTCTGGATTCACGGCGTTTCGATGGGCGAATCAATGGTGGCGGCAGGCTTCGCTGCTGAGCTGCGCCGGCACTGCCCCGACTATCAGATCGCCTTTACCACTACCCATCCTGATGTTTATGCCAGCTTCATTAAACGCAAAACAGCCGATCTGGTCGCTTACTTCCCGCTTGACAACCTGATTGCCATGCGTCGTATCTTTGATCGCTGGAAACCAGCCGCCGTTTTTGTCGCCGAAACTGATTTCTGGCCAGAATTTTCCTGGCAGTGCCATCAGCGAAATATACCGCTGATCTTGATCAACGGAAGAATAAGCGAAAAGATTGCCTCGTTTTATAAAACTTTCAAGGGCTTCAGCGAACTGGTTTTTTCTGCCTATTCGCTCCTTGCGGTACAGACGCCGGCTGATGCAGCCCGACTTGACCAGATGGGCGTTGACGCCGCACAGATCAAGGTGCTTGGCAACATGAAAGCAGACCTTACTCCTCAACGGAATATCGATTTGCAGGTTGTCGCCAGATGGGCTGGCAACAGGCGTTGCCTGGTGCTGGGGTCACTGCATCCTGATGAGTTCAAACTTCTTAAACCGGTTTTCGGCAAGCTTCTTGATCGGCAGACCGCTTTGATCGTCGCCCCGAGAAACCCTTCCCATGCCTCGAACTGGCTTGATGAACTGCGGCAGATCGATCAGGGTACCATGCTTCGTAGCCAGCTCGGCGATAAATCTGCCGGCAGTATTCTGCTTCTTGATACCATGGGCGAATTGGCTGGCCTTTATGCTCTGGCTGATGCCGCTTTTGTCGGTGGTTCTCTAGATTCTTCAGTCGGTGGGCATAACCCGCTCGAAGTTATGCAACAACATGTGCCTCTGGTCATGGGCCGGCATTGTCGCAATTTCGCCGACATCGTCGAGCA
Source organism: Candidatus Rifleibacterium sp. (assembly GCA_035352635.1). GTDB lineage: Bacteria > Muiribacteriota > Ozemobacteria > Ozemobacterales > Ozemobacteraceae > Rifleibacterium. The sequence goes on along the minus strand of DAOPYA010000026.1, from coordinate 9,632 downwards.
ATTGCATGCCAGCGGCGGAATAAGTCTGGTCGGCGATGCCGAACAATTTGCCACGGCGATGGCCAGCCTGTTGCTAGATGCCGGGTCGGCAGAAAAAATGGTTGCCGCTGCCGATGCGGTTCTCGAAAAAAATCGCGGCTGTCTGGCTCGAACTCTCGAAGCCGCGCTGACGGCCGCCCATCTCACTTGACCCATGCCAGAACATCTTAAGCACGAGTTGGCCTGTTGAATATTTAAATAAAAAACAACCAGGTTTTTGTTTTTGCCATGTTCAATTAGCAAACCGACTTTTCGCCCGCGCCTGTCTGCAAAGGCCATTCATTGCATTCTTTCAGGCCAGGGCTATATTTCAGTCGCAAAAATGCCGATAATAATAGTGTAGACAAAATAAGGAGAGAACTTATGAACTGCAGCACCTGCCCTGACCGCGAAATCTGCTTTAAACCAAACTCTGTCGGTGAAAGTGTCCGGGATTATGCCAGGTATAAAGAAGCTTTTCTGCGTACCCTGCGCTGCCGAAAGCAACGTTTTGGTTGACTGACCCCAGGTAAGTTTTCTGATAAAAAAGAAGGGCGCGATTGACTTTGCGCCCTTCTCTTTTTGGCCCGAAACATCATTCGATCTGTTGTTATTGAGCAGACAAAGTGTTATGCTTAAAAAATACTTTGTAAGGAGTACCATAAGAGTATGAGAAAAGGTTTTGCCGTTCTTGGTTTTGCTCTTGCCGCTGCCTTGTTTCCTGGCTATTCTGCCAGTTCTGCCGAAGGCGTTTCAAGATATATCGTTCGCTTTGAAAAACAGGCACTGAAAGCTGCGAATCCTTCGCACCAGCAGGTGGTCAGCCATCTGCAACAGAGTTTGCGCAAGAATATGGCTGGTCTCAACAAAGTTGTTAAATCACCGACAAATTCACAGATCACCCCCCTCTGGATCGCCAACGCTTTCGCTATCGACGCCACCGCTGCCGAGATCAACAAGATCGCCCGTCTGCCCAACGTTGCTGAAGTTAAAAAATCTGAATACAAGATTTTTATCGACAAAGATATTGCCAGGCAGGCCGTTAAAGATGCCCCAGCCGTTATTCAATGGGGTGTCCAGAAAGTGCGCGCGCCAGAAGTCTGGCAGCAGTTCAGAATCGATGGCGCCGGCGTTGTTGTCGGAGTCCTTGACACCGGTATAGATGGCAAACATCCCGCCTTCACCGGCAAAATACTCGCTTTTAAAGATTTTACCCCTGAAGCAGCCACTGAACCAAGCGATGGCCAGGGTCATGGCACACATGTATGTGGCTCAGTTGCCGGTTCGAACGGAGTAGGCGTTGCCCCGGGCGCCCGCCTGATTGTCGGCCGCGTCTTTGACTCCAAAGGCGGCACCACCACTGATATTCTTCTGGCTGCCATGCAGTGGATGCTTGACCCCGATGGCGTTCCTGAAACCAGCGATGGCCCAAAACTCATCAACAATTCCTGGGGCTCAAATGATTCAACCGATAAATCCTTCTGGGTTGCCGTTGAAAATTGGGTGAATGCAGGCATTCTTCCGGTTTTCGCAGCCGGTAACAATGGCATGTGGGGCGGAAAAGTCGGCACCCCGGCAGCTTTCCCCCATTCATGGGCCGTTGCCGCCACTACCCGCACTGACGCTCTTGCCTATTTCAGCAGCCAGGGCCCCGTTGCCTGGGATGGAACCCCCCTCATGAAGCCAGATATCGCCGCTCCTGGCGACCAGATTATTTCATGCGCCATTGGCGGCGGCCTTGTTAGCAACAGTGGCACCTCAATGGCCTGCCCGCACATGGCTGGCGTCGCCGCCCTGATGTTTCAGGCTGACCCGACCCTCACCATCGAACAGGCTCGTCTGATCGCCGAAGAAACCGCCCTGGACCTCGGCGCCCCCGGCAAAGACCCGAAATTTGGTGCCGGCCTTGTCGATTCATTCAAGCTTGTCGAAAAAATCCTGCAGAATTCAGGCCTGGCTTCGGCATTCGAAGCTTATGAATCTGCTATTCACGCAGAACGTGCCCTGATAGGCATTCAGCCGGTTTCGCCTCTGGCTGCCCCTCTGGCCCGCTCAATTATTGAACGCACCTGCGATCTTGATGAAGGCCAGTTCCGCGCTCTTGCCATCAGCGTGGCGCAGAACGGCGGCGAAGCATCACTGAGTCTGCTCCGTGAAGCATCAGCATCACGCACTGCCAGAGAACTGCACCGCTAAGTTTCGCCCATCCCCCGGCCCGGAAAACCATGTTTCCCGGGCCGGTTTATTTTTACTCCGGAAGCTTGACAGTCGTGAATAAATGCCGCATTATTGTGCCCGAATTTGCATACGCAGGAGTGACTCAAATTGCAGGATTTCAGAGAATTTATCGAACATAACATCGTAGTTTTCGATGGCGCCATGGGGACGAGACTTTATGAAAAGGGCGTCTATATCAACAGGGTCTATGACGAACTTAATCTTTCTCAGCCAACCCTGATTCAAGAAGTTCATCAGGAATATCTTGCAGCCGGAGCCATGGTTCTCGAAACCAACTCCTTCGGGGCTAACCGCTTTAAACTGACTCCACATGGTCTGGCCGACAAACTCGAAGTCATCAATTTTCAGGCGGCAAAACTTGCACGCGAAGTCGCAGGCGAAAAGGCCTGGGTCGCCGGCTCAATCGGCCCCCTTGGCGTGCGCCTTGAACCCTGGGGCAAGACCTCGGTTGAAGAAGCCGAAGCCGCCTTTACTGAACAGGCCAGAGGCCTGCTTGCCGGCGGCGTTGACATTTTCATTCTCGAAACATTTTATGACCTCAATGAAATTCATCAGGCGATCATCGCCGTCAGAAAGCTCACTGACAAGCCAATCATAGCCTCAATGACTATCAACGAAGACGGAAACGCCCTTTACGGCACCTCAGTTGATGTGTTCACACCCAAGCTCGAAATGTGGGGTGCTGATGTAATCGGCTTGAATTGCTCGGTCGGGCCAAAAACCATGTTCGATGCGATGGAAAAAATGCGTGCCCTGACCACTCTCAGCCTGATTGCCCAGCCGAACGCCGGGCTTCCCAGAGTTGTCGATGGGCGAATGATCTATCTATGTAACCCTGAATACTTCGGAGAATACGCCCGCCGCTTCATTCAACTTGGCGTCAGAATCGTCGGCGGTTGCTGCGGCACAACCCCCGAACATATTAAGTGGGTTGCCAATGCGGCCAGATCGCTCACCGCCGGCGGCAAAAAAGAAATTTTTCAAAGCCTGAAAACCCGCCAGGAAGATGCGCCCGACATCGTGATCACGCCCCTTCCCGAAAAGTCTTCATTCGGGCAGAAGCTCGCCGCCGGGAAATTTATCGTTACCGCTGAACTTACCCCGCCCAAAGGCTGTGAAGCAGAGTCTGTTATTCAGCGGGCCATGCAACTCAAAGAAGCCGGAATCGATGCCATTAATATTCCTGATGGCCCACGGGCTTCGGCGCGTCTCAGTCCGCTTGCCCTCTCGCTGCTCATCGAACAACGGGTTGGCATCGAAACAATTCTTCACTATTGCTGCCGCGACCGTAATATTCTGGGCATTCAATCAGATCTTCTCGGCGCCTTTGCCTTAGGATTGCGTAACATTCTTGCCATCACTGGTGACCCGCCGAAGGTCGGAAATTACCCCCAGGCTACTGCGGTTTTTGATATCGATTCTATTGGCCTGGTAAACGTCATTCATCGCCTGAATCATGGCCGTGACCTGGGTAATAACCCCATCGGTCGGCCTACCGGCTTTGTTTGCGGTGTGGGCGCCAACCCCGGCGCCATCGATCTCGACCTCGAGGTGAGACGCTTCGAATGGAAGGTCGATGCCGGTGCTGAATATGCAATTACTCAACCGGTTTTCGATACCGAGCTGCTCGAAAGGTTTCTTGAACGGATCAGCCATGTGCGCATTCCCATATTTGCAGGCATCTGGCCCCTCGCCAGCCTCAAAAATGCCGAATTTATGAATAACGAAGTTCCCGGAGCCTCGGTTCCCGAAAACCTTCTCGCCCGCCTGCGCAAAGCCGATACTGTTGAAGCGCAGCGCGAGGAAGGCATCGCCATTGCCCGCGAAGCTCTAGAAAGAGTTCGACCTATGGTCGATGGCGTTCAGGTCAGCGTGCCACTCGGCCGTGTCGAGAGTGTTCTCAAAGTTATCGAAGTCCTTAATCGCTGATGGAGATGCCTATGAAACCAATTACCGTAGAAGAATTCCATGGCCTGCTGAAACAGGGGGTTCTGATTTATGACGGCGCCATGGGCACCAACCTTCAGGTGCAGGGGCTGAAACCCGAAAATTATGGCGGCCGTGAAGGCTGCAGTGAAGCACTAAATCTTTTCTGCCCCGAAGCGGTAATCAAGGTTCATAAAGCTTTTCTTGAGGCTGGTTGCCATGTGCTTGAAACCAATACTTTCGGTGCCACCCGAATCACTCTGCGCGAATACCAGCTCGAAGACCGGGTCGAAGAAATCAACCGCCGGGCGGTTGAAATGGCTCGCGAAGCTATTGATGCAGTTCCAACCGCCTATCACCCTTTGATTGCCGGCTCAATTGGCCCGACTTCTCTGCTGCCCTCCCTCGGCAATATTTCCTTTGACGATATGGCCTCAGCTTATACTGCCCAGATGCGGGCTTTACTTGATGCCGGCGTCGATATTTTCCAGATTGAGACCTGCCAGGATCTGCTGCAGATTAAAGCAGCCCTCTACGCGGCCGAAGAACTGTTTCGCACCCGGGGCAGCCGCTGCCCGGTCGTCGTCTCGGTAACTCTTGAACCTTCCGGCAATATGCTGGTCGGCAGCGATCTTGGCGCGATCACCGCTGCTCTCGAGCCCTATGACTTCATCGACATGCTCAGCATCAATTGCGCCACCGGGCCCCTAGAAATGGTGCGCCATGTCGCTCACCTGGCCGAATTCTGGCCGCGTGCTGTCGGCGTCATGCCTAACGCCGGGTTGCCAGAAAACGTTGATGGCAAGCCATTCTATCGCATGACCCCCGAAGAGTTTGCTTCATTTCATAAACGTTTCGTCAGCGAATACGGCGTCAACATGGTCGGCGGCTGTTGCGGAACCCGCCCTGATCACCTCGCCGAGGTTGTCAGGCAGGTTGCAGGCCTGAAGCCGGCACCGCGTCATATTAAGAAGCAGGCAATGGTGGCAAGCCTTTTTTCGGCTGTTTCTTTGCGCCAGAACCCCGCGCCTGCCCTCATTGGCGAACGCACCAATGCCAACGGTGCCCGTCAGTTCAGAGACCTTCTCGAAGCCGAAGACTTTGCAGGCATGACCGCAATGGGCCGGGAACAATCCCGCGGTGGCGCCCACCTCATCGATCTCTGCGTTGCCTTTGTCGGTCGCGATGAAGTCGCAGATATGCAACGTCTTGTGCCAATGTTCGCTACCCAGGTAAACCTGCCCCTGGTCATCGATTCAACCTCTCCTGCCGCGATTGAAGCAGCACTGAAGGCCCATGGCGGCCGCTGCGTCATTAATTCAGTTAACCTCGAAGACGGAGGCAGCCGCCTGCGCAGCATCGCGGCTCTGGCAAGAAGATTTGGCGCCGCCCTCATCTGTCTGACTATCGATGAAGAAGGCATGGCCAAGACAGCCGAAAAGAAACTTGCCGTCGCAAACCGCATCAGAACCATTCTCAGTTCTGAATTTGGCTTCCGCGACTCAGACCTGATTTTCGATCCGCTTACCTTTACAGTTGCCAGTGGTGACGCTGAACTGCGTAGTTCGGCCGCCGAAACGCTCAAGGCTATTGCCATGATCCGTGAACAACTGCCCATAGCCAACACTATCCTTGGGGTCAGCAATGTGTCGTTCGGTCTGAAACAGGCCGCAAGAGAAATCCTTAACAGTGTTTTTCTTTCTGAGGCCGTGCAGAACGGTTTAACCTGCGCTATCGTCAACCCGGCCCGCATTATTCCAACTTTTTCGATACCTGAAACCGAAAAAAAACTTGCTCTCGACCTCATTTATAACCCGCGAAAAGACGGCAGCGAGCTGACAGCATATATGCAGGCCTTTGCAAGCCGTTCTGAAAGCCTCTTTAAAAAAGATCTCGCCTCTCTGCCGCCTGTTGAAAGACTTTTCGAAAAAGTCATCGACGGCGATGCTTCAGCCATTGAGACCCTGATCGAAGAACTCCGACAGAGCCTCAGACCTGAGCAGATAATCAATGAAATCTTGCTGCCGTCGATGAAAAAAGTTGGTGAATATTTTGGCTCGGGGCGCCTGCAACTGCCTTTTGTTCTTCAATCGGCCGAAGTTGTTAAAAAGAGTGTCACCTGCCTCGAACCATACATGGAAAAAAGCCCGCCTGACCCTGACCGAAAAATGATTCTGGCCACCGTGGCCGGCGATGTGCATGACATCGGAAAAAACCTCGTTAACATCATGCTCTCAAATAACGGTTTCAGTGTCGTTGATCTAGGAATCAAGGTTGACGTTGACGCCATGATAAAAGCCGCCCGTGAGAATCAGGCTAACGTCATCGGCATGAGCGGCCTTTTGGTGCGCTCAACCCAGATCATGAAAGAAAACCTCGAAGAATTGAATCGCCGAGATTTTCTGCCCGCGGTCATCCTCGGCGGCGCGGCTCTCACCCCCGACTACGTTAATAACGAACTGAGGCCGATGTACCGCGGCAAGGTCTTCTACGCCAGAGATGCTGTCGATTCAATAAAAATAATGCAGGATCTCGCTGATGGCAATTATTCGCGCCTTCCCGAGGCAAAAGTGCCTGCAGCAGCTGTGAGCAAAGCCAGAAGCCATGTTCCTGACGGCAAAGCCGCCGGTCAGGCGAACCGCCATCAGTTCATGATTGACCACAACGTAGTTAAAGCTCCATTCTATGACAGCCATCTGATCGAGATTGCTTCAAACGATCTTTTCAGTCTGCTCTCACATAAGGTGCTGTTTGAAGGTCGCTGGGGCTTTAAAAAGGCCGGTCTGACCGATGCTGAATACCAGAAGCTAATCGAAACAAAAGCCCGCCCCGCCCTCAATCAGATTATCGACTTCGAGCGCCAGAACGCTGTTCTCGACAACCGGGCTGTCTACGGCTACTTCCGCTGCCGTGCCGCTGGTGATGCGATTAACGTTTTTGATGAGTCCGGTTCCTCGTTAGCACGATTCACTTTTCCCAGACAGAATCGCCCCCCGTTTCTCTGTCTTGCCGATTTCGTCAGTGAAACCGAAGATGACCTCATCGCTTTATGGGCAGTTACAGTCGGTGATCGCATCATTCAGGCCGAAAAAGAACTGTTTGCACAAAGCCGTTACCTTGATTATCACCTGCTGCATGGTCTGGGCGCAGAATTGGCCGATTGTGGCGCAGTACACCTGCACCGGCACATGCACCGTGAACTGTTTTCCCAGTTGCCGCTCACCGGGGAACAACCCGCCGGTTGTCGCTACTCATTCGGTTACCCTGCCTGCCCTGATCTGGCCGCGCAACGTGAATTGATGAGGGTGTTGAGTGCCCAGCGCATTGGCATTTCTTTAACCGAACTGAATCAGATGGTTCCAGAGCTTTCGGTTTCTGGTTTCATTATCTTTAACCGTCATGCCCGCTATTTTGTTCCCTGACAGAGAGGTTACACAGTGACCAGAAAACCCGGCGCCCACACCCTGCTCGAACTGCTGCAAAAGCCGCCAGAAGTATTCGCAGGCCTGATGCCGCTTGCCAGAAACCTGTATGCTCCGCGTCTTTATCTGCGCCGCTGCCGAAAAAGCGATGCCGCTGAACTTCTCGAATTGCTCACCAGAAACCGGGCCTACCTCGATCAATGGCTGCAACCGCAGCCCGAGAAGCTCAAAATCGCAGATGTAAATGCCCTGATTGCTGAAGATCACGTGCTGGCAAGGCGTGGCCAGAGAATCGATCTCGGCATTTTTGCCCGCGAAACCCACCGCCTGATTGGCCGTGTCGCTATGCATTCGGTCGATTATGGTATTCAACGTTCAACCGGCCTCTCTTACTGGCTTGATGAGAAAATGACAGGCCAGGGCCTTATGAAAGAAGCGATCGCAACTCTCGTGTCATTTGCCTTTGAAGAAGCCTGTCTGCACCGCGTCTGGCTAAATATAATCAACCAGAACGCTCCCTCTCTGGCAATTGCCAACCAGCTTGGTTTTCAAAAAGAAGGCATTAAGAGGCAGAGCCTTTTTGTAAGCGGTTCCTGGTGCGACGCCACCCACCTGGCCATGCTCGAAAACGATTATGATAGAGTTGCTGACCACTGGATCAAAATGAAATTTCTCGGAGCCTGATCATTAAAGCTGATGCGCACCAGGCGCCTTAAAATTTCCCTGCTTTTTCTGGCTCGCCGCCGTCAGACATAAAAAAAAGGCCGCCTCATCAGAGGCGGCCTTTTTTATGGCAAAAGTCAGTGAGAGCGTTCAACTGCCGCGGCTTCACCGCCAGCACGATAAGCTGATGCCGGCATCTTGATGCTAAAAAGCGCTTCTTCAGGGCAGTCAGCATACACAGCTTTGAAGTTGAGCTGATCTCCTGAAATCGTCATCATCAGGCCGCCACCCTTGCTGTTGCCATACGTCGGGGTCATGCCAACATCAATAGAAATTATGCGGTTTTCTTTGCTCGAAATCTTGCCCTTGGTGCCAAGTGCTCCAACGGTGTGACCGAAAACTACACCCATAACACCCAGCAGTTTGAGATTCTCGCTTACCAGTTCACTGTTGTTCCACCAGTCACGGTTCCAGAGATAACTTTCGGTGTTCATGAAAATGCCTTTTTTGTAATCACCGGCATTGGTGTCATCTTTGAAATCAGCAGCCAGAGTAGATCGGGTCAGCGGCTTGTTCGACAGCCCACCATGATTGAATATGAAACCGTTCACAATTGCGAACAGCGGCAGATTGCGTATCCAGCGACCATAAACACCGTTTTCTGAGATTGCCTGACGAAAATCGAGGCCATCGCGGGTAAAAGAGTCGAGAGTGTTCTGGTAATGCTGCTTTTTCGGCGGTTTCAGGGTCTTTGCCCATTCTTCAATCTGACCGTTCAACAGCATGACTTCATGGTTGCCCAGCAGTTCAATGATTCGACCACCGGCCTTTTCAGCCTGCGGCATAAGATCCATGACTGCATCGTAGCACTGCTTGCTATGAAGACCACGGTCGGTCAGATCGCCGGTCAGAATCAGCAGGGCGTCGCCACCAGTCCACTTGAATCTGAACGAATCCTTGGCAGTTCTACTCGCGATTTTCAGCGCTTCAAGGCTCGCGGCAAACTCATCAAAGGCACCGTGAATGTCACCAATGGCATATACAACCTTCTGCCCGGTGAGTTCAATATAGGCCGGGTAATTTTCCCAGTCGCGACCAGCGGCAGCTACTATGCTCACGGCTGCCAGAAATACCATCAGAACTGTAATCAGGCGTATCTTTTTCATTCTCGCTCCTTGAAAACTATAGGGTCACCAGACATTGTAATTGTCAGTTTTAACACCCTTGGGATAAAAATAAATGGTGCGCGATGGAATATCGACGCCCCAGTCACGGCCTGCCTTCATCGCTACAATGTCGAGAAGCTCATCAAGAGTGATGTCTTCTTCTTCAACATTGATTTTAAAGCCGCCTTCACCTTCTTCA
>DAOPYA010000025.1:0-49785 GCA_035352635.1 Candidatus Rifleibacterium sp. | reverse complement strand
ATTCTGAATGCCAACGCGAGGATCCATCTCATTGCCAGCGCTGAATACCTCGACATTTTCATCAAGTAGTCTGTGTGTCTGTTCCTGCGTTTGCCAGTTATCGTTAAACGCGGCAAGAGTCTCGCGAAGCCAGGTAACATGTTCCAGGTAGATTTCAACCTCGGTAGACATATCGAGGCCATCTTCGACAAGCGTCTGTCGCAAAATTACCAGGCCGTCTCTTTGAGAGATATCAATAGCTTCGTTTGTCATCAAAATCCTTTTCCCTCACTTTAATCTTTTTGCTGACTTTGAACAATCTGATTTTCGCACCGGGTTTGAAAAAATGATTGGAGTGTCGTTGTTTCTCTGATAAACTCTGGTTTCTGGCATAGTGGCCAGATATTGAAGATCTTGAGTTCTATCAACTACCAAAAGGACTTTTATATGAAAAAAAACTTAACTCTTATGATCTTGATCGGGATGCTCAGCTTTTCCGCGCCTGGGTTTGCTGTTGATGCGAATGAAGTCGCAAGCAGCGCAACCGCCGTTCAACAGGCTCAAGAGCAGCAGGGAACTCAGGAAGTTGATCTGGATATCAATAACCCGATCGAAAAAGCTTTTGCCAAAGACTTCGAAATGGCGCAGGCAACGGCTGAGATCAATTTCGTTAACGAAGCCTATCTTGATGCCTGGAAAGCTGAAATGACCAATATCGTCAGCGTTCTGAAGAAGTCATTCACCAACAGCGAAGACGGCAAAAGGGTTGACGAATATGCAGCGGCTTATAATGCCCTTGCCGACAAGGCCTTTGAGCTTGAGATGCTGAACTGGGTCTCTGACCCCGAAGAAGCCGGCGCAGAACGTTCGTTTGGAACCGGTGCCACTGGTGGCGCCATGCTTGCTCAGGCAAAGATTTTCAAGCAGGCGACCCTGAATTTGATTGCCCATTTCCAGACTAACCCAGACCTCGCTTATACCTTTATCTACAACGGAAAGGGCGCCGATCTCGAAAAGCTCAGGGCGCAATAACGGTTTAACGGCAAAATCTGCCGACGGTTACCGGTCAGGCGCGAAAAATTTACCAGTGGGGAACTGAAGACGGGTAGAAATGGGCAATCAGCGAGAAACTGCCGAAGCAGAGCAGGCCGATGATTGCCTGTTTGCCGCATGCCGCCGAGAAGTCGGGTCGTGATTCCCAGAATTTTACATACAGGATCAACCCTACGAGCGAGAAGGTCGACAGGCCAACGCCGAGCATCAAAAGCGCCCGGTCGGCCGGTTCCTTGTCTGGCTCGAGTTTCAAGCCGAGAAAGACGCCACAACCGAGGGTTGCCAGCGAAATTAGCAGCTTAAAGAATGAAACAAGCAGCGAACCCATGATCGACCTCACCCTGCGATGCAAATTTATGTTTTCAGCATACCACGATTATGCCGCCCGATGCGCACATCAGCAATTTATTCAGAGGGTTAGCAAAAATGGTCGGTCGATCTTCGCAAGCCGCTCTTTAAGAGGCATTACCGGTGCCAGGCTCAGAAGACTTTTTTCGGGATTGCCGCTTCATAATTAAGACTGGCAGATGAGCGCTGGAAGCGGCGACTCCTATGCTGACCAGGTCGAATATCGCCTCCCATTTTTCGTAGACTGACGGCATTTTTCGGGTGTCTATACCCCAGTAAAAGAACGTTCCCCATTTGATTATGGCAAGAGTTGTGAAAAAAGTCATGCCGTACAGGAGAATGATCTCATCACTGATAAAGCTGCGCGGAACAGGCTTTATATACCATAAACCGCCGAAAATCATGGGAAGTGTCAGCACCATGGTCATCATCAGAACACCCATGAAAGAAAACTTGCCAGGGTATTTAAGCATGGGCACCAGAACAAGCAGAAGGCTGCAGATAAAAAGATTTATCGCCTGAATTCTTCTGGCGATGGGGCAATCTCTTTTATTCATATGCAAACATACCTTCTGTTATTGAACCCTGCAAAAACAAAATTGAGTCTGTTCGACGGCCCGACTGGCCAGACATTATTAAAATTACTGCATCTCACAGTCACAGATAAATCATAGCATTTTAAAAAAATCGATGCCAAATTATAATTAAAAATTCAGTCAGAACACTGACTGATTGAGGCTTCCAAGCCATGTGGAAAATTAATCGCTTGCATTTGTTGTTTTTATGGATACATTCATTATAGCTGGCACCACTTTTCTCTCGGGCGCTTTTCGCGTAGGGGTTCTTGTCTGACTCTCAGGTGATGAATCTTCCGGTTGTGTGTGGTGCCAGCCTTTTATTTCCGGCAAATGCGTGTTAACGGCGTTACGCGGCGAGAACCAGGTTCTCGCCGTTTTTTATTGCTTACGCCGATCAATTTTCAGAAAGCACAAAGGTTGCACGGCGGGCTTCCCCAATTGAGTAGACCACGACTTTGCCGCTGTCGATGTCGACTACTTTGAACTTGCCGTTCACCACCTGGCCAGGCTTGACAATATGTTCATCGTTTTCGAACTTAACGATGGCTTCCCTGGCAAGATCGTTGCCGCAAATGCCTGTAACTGTAAGCTTAAGGGGCGGTATTACCTTCTTAACTTCTTTTGGTGGCGCAAATTCAGGCTGCCGTTCAATTTTAACCAGTTCAATTACCTTCTTTGTAATAACTGGTTTGAATGGGTCATGGCTGGCAATTTCGCCCGTGAATGCAAAGTCATGGCAGAGCTGATCGATGGTTGCTGTTTCGTTGTTCTGGCTTTCTTCGGCCATGAGAGTGTTCATCGAGAAAATCAGCGCACTCAAAGCCACAAATACTTTCAGAGCCTTTGCTAACTTGATCATGATCGACCTCCTCGCTGGTGTTCTGAAAATTAGAACGCGCGAAAGCATGACCGGGTTTAGAAAATTACCGACCAATGAACGAAACGCGCAGGTTATCTTCATTGACGCTGAGCGTCTTCGTCTTGACATTTCGGGTTGATACCGCGATAATTTTGCACTGGTATGGCCAGTCTGAGACTCAAGGTTAAGCTTCAAAATTTATCTTAAAGCAGAATCATGGAAATAGATTACCAGAGTTGTATTGACGAAATTTATAGCGAAGTAAAACCGTTGCTGGGGCTTGGCCAGGTTGCAGGTTACATACCGGTTCTTGCAAAGGTCAACCCGAACCAGCTTGGAATTGCCGTGCAGACCCTGGATGGCCAAAGCTTTCAGGCCGGCGATGCTCTCACCCCGTTTTCGATTCAGAGCATCTCGAAAGTCTTCGTGTTTTCAATGATTTTCCACGCCTTCGGTGACAAGTTGTGGAACCGCATGGGCCGCGAACCATCTGGCAATTCCTTTAACTCGCTTGTACAACTTGAAAACGAAAGCGGCATTCCGCGAAACCCGTTTATCAATGCCGGTGCCCTTGTTTCAACCGACTGCCTGCTGTCGATCAGCAAGAATCCTCTTGAAGAAATTTTAAACTTTGTGCGTTCTCTGGCCGGCAACCAGAATATCAACTTCGACAACGCAGTTGCCGCTTCTGAGCGCGACACCGGTTATCGCAACGCCGCTCTTGCCAACTTTATGAAGAGCTTTGGCAATATCAAAAATGAGATCAGCGAGGTGCTCCATACCTACTTTCATCAGTGCGCGCTGGCTATGAGCTGCGTCGATCTGGCGCGGGCCTTCAGCTTCCTCGCCAACGGGGGCGTCAACCCCTTCAATAACGAACAGATTTTAACATTGAGCCAGGCAAAACGTGTCAATGCGCTGATGCAGACCTGCGGCCTCTACAACGAATCAGGGGAATTCGCTTTCTGCGCCGGCCTGCCCGGCAAAAGCGGCGTCGGCGGCGGTATCGTGGCGGTGCTGCCCAAGCACTTGAGCATCTGTGTCTGGTCGCCTGAACTCAACAAACACGGAAACTCACTGATCGGCATGAAAGCCCTTGAGCTGTTTACCACCAAAACCGGCATCTCAATTTTTTGAGAAATTGTGATTAGCAAACTATTGACCAACAACGTTTGAACCCGAAAGCTCTTCCTGATCTATAAGCTTCAACCAGCCGGTTTAAACGAAGGCACTGTAATCACTCCTGATTGTAGATTTTCCAGTAGGGTTCCATGTCGATATTAGCGGCTTTGCATGCGGATTCGAACACGTTTGCCTGATCACCGAGGACCATGTTTTCAACGATGGTCTTTGCGTCAATTGCATTGGCGTCGGTTTCGTAACCATCACTGCGCCAGACTTCCTTGATCTGGTCAACAAGGGCAATTTTAGCGGCTTCGTCAAGCTGTTGCCAGTCGAAAATGTCTTTCATCAGCAGGTCTTTAACATGTGCCTTATCGAGCTTTGCAACACTTTTGCCCGCTTTGGCCGGCTCAGAGACTGGAACTTCCGAGCCAACCAGAGGGTCAGAGACCGATTCGCAGATCATCGGCCCGGTACTGGCATCGTCAGCCGGAGAAATGCACATATACACCGGTCCTGCGGGTTCCTTGTATTTGAACAAAATGCCCCGGGCGTCATCAGAAACAACTGTTGTAAGCGGCGATTGCAGCTGAAGCTCTTTGACCTGTTCAAAAGTCACCTTCGGCTGGCACACAGAAAAAACGCTCGTAACCTTGTCGTTTTCGTAGGCAAGCATTCCCATCATCAGAAAATCGGGTGAATCAGAAATAAGCCAGGTGTTGAGTTCGCCTGAATCAGTCGGTTGGCCAAGCATTTTCAGGGTTTCTTCCCGCGTAACGCCGATAAAGCTGGTTTCAGTCCAAAATTTGGCAGTAATGGCCTCAGCGCAGCTGGCAACCGTTAAGAAAAGAAGAAAAAAGAGAATAATCGTGCCGGTGCTGTTTTTCATTGATCTTATTCCTTTCCGGGCATGGCGCCGGTAGCGTCGATTTTGTTGTCTGCGGCATTGGCTGACCCGCTGGCAGTATCGGCAGCACTATCAGCCTCGGTTTCGTCGCCAGCGATTTCGATCGGAAGATATTCGACGAGAATGTGGCGTTCGCCCTCAGACTTGATCAGGGCCGAGAATTTTCCGGCCACCGCGACTTCTTCGCCGGCTTTTTCCCAGTCAGCCGGAGTCGCATGCACGTCGGGAGTGCCACCCGAACCAGTGCTATAAATGGTGCCCTCGGCTTTGAAGGTGTCGCTGCCGAGATCTTCGAGGGTATCGAGCTGCGAGAAATAGAACAGATCGCCGTCGGCAAGCGGGATTGAATACAACTTTTGAGGATGCTGCGCGATTTTCTGCCCAAAGTATTTCAGGGTTGCCGTATCGACCTGCTCAGTGGTTGCGGTGACGGAGTTACCGTCTTTGGAAGGTTTCAAGGCTTTGAACTTGTTGAGATACAGGTGCCGAAGGGCAAAGTCAATCATGCCCTGATCGGTCAGCGTGCCCTGAGTGAAGCTCGCGACCCCGGCTTCAGAAAAATTGCTGAAAAACACATTCAGATTCTTCTGTTGTGCCGGCTCCAGCTTCATCGGGGCTGCCAGGCCGATAGATGCAATTGTCATTATTACTGTCAGTAAAATCAGAATCTTCTTCATTGAATTCTCCGCTGCTATTGGTGCTGTGATCGGTCAGATTACTTTATCGATAACGGAACAATTGTGAAACTAAAGGCGGTTTCTTCGCCATCGCCACCCGCCCTGAGCGTAAATTTCCAGTTCAGGTGTTCCCAGACGGTGTTTTTGTAGCCGTCTTCCGGTTCGCCGTCTTTACCGGCCCCGGCATTCTTCTCAAGCCACGCCTGCAGGTCTTTAGTGGGAACATCTTCGCCGTCGATGCAGATTTCGGCAATTTTACCGGCTTCGTCCCAGTCGATTACCAGCGTTACTGGCGCCGATTCAGTTGTGATCTGGAAATCATACTGTAGTCTGGCTGCTTCTTCCATCTCGGTAGCTTCGCCGAGAATCGGTGTCAATTTGGCGCTCAGGTCGGCGCGGCTGGCGTCTCTGCTGATAAGAACTTCGGTTCCTTTCAGCATCAGCGGGAACTCTGGCGAAGTAGTAGCCACGTCTGCTGTTACTGCGGTTGTTGACGCGGTCTCGACAGCAGGTGTTGCAACGGGCTTGACATCTGGCTCGGCAAAACTCTGGCAGGCAGCTGCCGCGACCAGTGCGAAAGCGAGAGTCGTGAGTCTTTTGTTAATCATATTTTTCTCCATTAAGAATTTTGTGAGCTGCATCCGCAGCTTTTATTGCTGTGCTTACTTTCCTGGCCTGAATTCGACCAGGCGGCAATTGACTTCGCTTGTACTTCCATGATGCGAATAGATATATCCGGTAAAACCCACACCATGGGCGAACTTCCAGGTGGTTGAATCAGTGCTGGCTGCATAAGCGATAGAAACCTCATCGAGAGTGCCAGAGGCATTCAGACCTTTGACAGCTTCAGCAGCAAAGGGCGCCTTACCTTCAACCCGGTATAAATACATCGGGATGCCCGAAACAAGCTGAGAAGTTTCGCCGAAGGGTTTTTCTTCGACCAGCGGAAAATCGAGCAACAGGTCGGCTTCTGTAACCGACTCAGCAAGGCTTTCGCAGGCGATTGCTTTTTCCCAGGCCTCTTTGATCTTTTCTTCGTTCTGGACCACATAGAGTCTCCAGGGGCCGGCCATTATCATCAGAAATGGTGCAGGTTTTTTACCCTTTTCATAAAAAGCCAGGTCGGTCGGCAGCCCCGAACCTTTAGCAATAATCATGTTTTCCCACAAAATCACTGAGTTTATTTCAGTTGTCCAGGTGAGAGTTTCGCTCAACTCTTTGCCCTCGGCCTCAGTTTTGACGTCAGCGCTGTAAACCCAGGCGGTGCCAGTAGCCAGAGGGAACGGCGGGGCTTCGGTGGCCATAGAAGTGAGTGAGATCAGGCAAAAAATGGTCAGAAAAGCATGTTTCATAAGATTTTTCTCTGTTTGTGAAAGAATTATTGATCCGGTCTTGATAATGACTGGAAACCCTGACTCGTTTATCTGTGCACCATCAGAACTCTCAATATGATTACGAAAATTATCATAAACCTCGAAAAGGTTCAACTTTTTGATTTTAAAAACGCCTCATATTGCCATGCTGAACGGTAAAAGCCCATTTGCGTAAGAATGCAATTCGGGCCAGAAAAAGAACCCGCCCCAAAAACCATGTCTGGGGCGGGATTCTCAGTCTGTCGTCAGTTCGCTTTTGCGGTAAAATCGAAGCGCCAGACAGGCACTTTTTCGTAGACATTTTTAGTCATGCTATGAAGATAAACCTCAGTGAAGGAACCCGAGTCGAGAAGTTCTTCGCCCAATCGGGTCACTTCTTTGGCGTCGAGCCCGTAACCGGTGAGGTTAAGACGGTTGTCAGAGTCCAGTCGCAGGTTGGTGAGCCAGGTTTTTCCCTGACCAGTTTCATTACCTTGGATTTTTTTACCAACCTGTGGGGTGAAGGTGGTTGTTTTCAGAAGAGCCCTGAGCGCGCGAATGGTTTTTTGATTGTGTTTGTAAATCGCCTTCAACAATTCAGACGAATTTTCTTTCAGCTTATTTTCAGCTTTGTCGAAACACATGAGCCTTTCCTGGGAGGTAACAGAAAGTATGGGCTGGTTGTCGCGTGTTTCTGCAGAAACTGATATGTTGATTGCATCATGGGAAAGTCTGGACTCAGCGAATGAATAAGCCAGCATTTTTTCAAAAAGTGGAGCCAGTGTGTCCTCTGTTCCGAGCCAGCCAAATTCCATGGGCATTCCATACCATTGTTCTGACTTAATCATTGGTGAAACACGGACACTATTTAATTTCAGATCCAGACCTGCCATTACATCAACCACGAAATCCAGGCACATCCGCAAGTTGCCATATTCGGCCCTTCCGGTGAAAATTTGCGCGCCATCACCCGCTGTATTTTTTTGCGAATCTTCAGCACTGACGAAACCCGGAAAAACGAGACCAGCAAACAAACAAACCAGCAGTAAACGTTTAATCATCGTCGCCTCCACAAAAGAATTTCCACAAATATACCACTATTTTAAGTGTTCTGAAAAATCATGCCGATTTACAACATTTTTACTCTCGCGGCGCTGCTGCCCCACGACTGGAAAAAGTATCGCCCCTCTTCTTAACCGTGCGACAGGTTGCGGTAGGTTGCGCAGTCACGAAGCAGTTCGTCGTGGGTGCCGGTCGCTTCGATGCCACCGTCTTTGAGCACAATGATGCGGTCAGCCATCATCGCGGTGGCCATGCGGTGTGTGACGATCAGACAGGTGATGGCACCGAATTCACGATTCAGGTCAGCCCAGAGCTTTTTTTCGTTCGCGGCGTCGAGGCTGGCGGTGATGTCGTCCATCAGCAGCAGTTGCGGCCGACCTACCAGCGCCCGGGCAATCGACAGCCGCTGGCGCTGACCGCCCGAAAGGGTGACACCGCGCTGCCCGACCGGCTCGGTGTAGCCACCCGGGAAGGTCATAACTTCACGTTCGAACTGTGCCAGGCGTGCGCATGACTGAATAAGCTCGTCTGATTGATTCCGCCAGAAGTCGATATTGGTGCGGATCGACTCGGAAAAAATCACCGGTTCCTGCTGAATGTAACCGATCTTGTCGCGAAACGACTGCTTTCTGATTTCGGGCAACGGCATGCCATTGATGGTCACCATGCCATCGTCAGGCTTCATGACGCCCGAGATCAGGTTCAGCAGGGTCGTTTTGCCTGAGCCGATCTGCCCGACGATTGCCACCTTCTCGCCCCGGTTGATGGTGAAACTGAGATGTCTGAAGGCAAAGGGCTGCTGTTCAACCGGGTCAGCGGCACTGGCGGCGGGCAGGTCGGGGTTTTCAAGTTTTTCGAGGGTCGCATGTCTGAAACTGACGTTTTCGAAGCTCAGGCTTTCGATGTTAGCGATTTCAGTGGCACCATCGACATCGAGATCCTGCCAGGCGCGGTCGGCCTGCTGCATGTCTTCGAGGCGGTCGATCGACACACAGGCCTGGGTCAGGGTTACCAGCATCATCGGGATATCCATGAGCGGGTAGATGATCATGCCGAGATAGCTGAAAAAGGCGTAATAGGTGCCAAGGGTCAGCGAACCTCTGATTACCATGATACCGCCGAAAATCAGCACCATGATCTCACCAACGTAATTGAGAAACTCGAAAAACACCATGAACATACCCCAGAGGCTATCGACCCTGATTTCCTGGCCGATGCGTTTTTCGAGAAGGGTGTCATACAATTTTTCCTGGGGTTTGCGGGCGTTGAACGAGGTGATGATCTTGATGCCCGAATAGGCGGCTTCAAGAAAGTCGTTACCTTCTGACATGCCTTCCTGGGCTTCTTTGAAGGTCTCGCCAAAACTGGTTTCGAGTTTTATAAAAATGAAAAGCATGATCGGCAGAGGCAAACAGGCTACCAATGCCAGTTTCCAGTGCAGGAGAGTCATCGAAATCACGCAGAAGAAGATAATACTCGCCGAATTGACCGCCCTGAATATACCCGAGCAGCAGAGCCACGAGAGGCCTGGCGGGTTGGTTCTGATGTCTTCGGTCAGGCGGGTAACCAGATCGCCGGTTCTGAACTTGAGAAAGAACCGGTGGCCTTTTGAGAGTATTTCGGCAAAGAATTTTTCGCGAAAATACATCTCGAAAGTAACATTCATACGCGCCCTGAAATAAGGGTAAATACCGGAAAAGACCGGCCCAAGACCCATGGCCAGCAGCATAAGCAGCAGGCGATTGCGCTCACTGCGAGCCGCTTCCATGGTGGTAGTGCCGGCCTGAAAGCTTTTCAGCCCGGTCACCAGGGTGTCGATGATGTGTTTGAGCACCATCGGAAACAGCACGGCGATGATGGTCGATAGAAAGGTAAGAAAGAGCAGAAAGAGCACCATGCGCCAGTGGGGCCGGTATTCGTTCCATATCCAGTTTATGTAGTAGGCACGGGTGTGTCTGAGGTCTTTGCGTTTTTCGTGTTTCATGCTACGGCTCCTGCCGGCTCATCAGTACCGGCTTCAATAAGCGGCTCTGCCTCGACAATCTGGTGCGATTCGGCCTTACCGGCCATCTGAATGTTAACCAGTTCGCGATAGATGCCTTCCTGGGTCATCAGGGTCTGATGGTCGCCGCTCTGCTGCAAATGGCCTTTTTCGAAGACGAGAATGCGGTCGGCCTTTCTGATGGTGACCAGCCGATGGGCAATGACGATTGAAGTACGGCCAAGCATGAGCTTTTCCATGCTCGCCTGCAGTTCGCGTTCGGTAATGACATCGACCGAAGAGGTCGCTTCGTCAAGAATCAGCAGATCAGGGTTCTTAACCATGGCCCGGGTATAAGAAAGCAGCTGGCGTTCGCCATAAGAAAGGTTTGCGCCGCGTTCAGCGAGCACTGTCTGGTAGCCGTGACTCTGCCGCATGATAAAATCGTGTGCGCCGAGCTCTTTTGCAGCTTTAATGACCGTTTCGTCATCGACATCAGTATGAAAAGCCTTGAGGTTTTCCATGATCGTGCCCGGAAACAGGTAGATTTCCTGAAGCACCAGGGCAATATTGCGCCGCCAGTCAGCGAGACTGATAGTGCGAATATCGCGGCCATCAACGGTTATGCTGCCTTCAGTCGGGTCGTAAAACCTCAGCAGCAGGTTGATACAGGTTGTTTTGCCAGAACCAGAAGCCCCGACGATAGCCAGCTGCTGGCCGCGTGGAATGGCGAAGGTCGCGTTTTTCAGAACAATCTCGCTGTCGTAGGCGAACGAAACGTCGTTGAAGGCGATGCCATTCTGCAAACGCAGCCCCGAAACCGGTTCGCCAGAGTCTTTAACCGCAGGCTCGGTATCTAAAATATCGAAAACACGCACACCAGCAGCCAGAGCTGATTGCAGCTGAGCAAGAACTTCTATGAGAAACTCGAGGGGCCGGAAAAACTGGCGAAGGAGTTCCATAAACATCACCAGAGTACCGACGCTCATGGTGCCGGCGTAGACCTGACTGCTGCAGTAGGCAAACAGCAGCATCAACACGCCGATTTCAGTACAAAAGCGAAAAGCCGACGAAAACAGGGTGTATTCAATAAAAGCTGCTTTGCATTCGAGCTGCGCTTTTTCCTGGCTGTGGGCACGCAGATTGTTCATGATGTCGTTTTCGCGACCATGTACTTTAATCAGGGGCACTCCCTGGATATATTCAGCGAGATAACCGGTCAGGGCGCTGTTTTTTTCGCGCACCTTCGTGTAAAGAGTGCGAATATAAGTCAGATAGAAGAACATCACCAACCCGACGACTACCAGCGACAGCATCGCAACCAGGCCGACCCGGGTATCCTCACGCATCAGCACGAAGATTGTGCCCACGATAAGCATGACGCTGGCTACCAGTTGGGCTGTAGATTGGGTGAACATCGACTTCAGCTGGTTGGCATCAGATTCGCTGCGGGTGATCAGCTTGCCGGTCTGGTGCTGATCGAAGAAGCGCATACCCTGACCGAGAATGTGTGAAAACAGGCGGCGCTTGATTTCGGCGACGACTTCGGCACCGATGCGGGCCATAATTTTGACACGCACATACATGGCGATAGCGCCAAACACAAGGCAACCGATGAAAAAGCCGGCATAGCGCAGGGCCATCTCGACGTCTTTTGCCGGAATAGCGGTATCGATGATGGTGCGCAGGATCATCGGCCTGATAAGATGCACGCCGGTAACCACGATCATGGTAAGCAGTGCCACACCCAGGCTGGCCAGATGCGGCCTGAAGTATGGAAGAATTCTTTTTAATACAGATTTGCTGTTATTTATAAGCATCTCGAATGAAATTTTGCCTTTGTTTGGTTCAGAGTAGCGAATGCCGTGATACGAAAAAGCGGGTCGCCACCATCGGGCAACCCGCTTCTGAAATCAGTTCAGTTAATTGGATTTTGCGCAAATGGAGGCCGGTCGATAAAAAAAATCAATATTCATAGTGCGGGCCTCCTTGATTAATCATCAAAAACGTTATTGCAGCAACGATTATAATATTTTGCCGCCCCGCTGTCAACCCACATCAAACTTTCAGCAGGGCGGGCGGCGGTCTGGCGAGTTGTGGGCCGCGAGGCCTGGCCTTTTCTCTGCGACTCCGGCTTGCAACCAGGGGCTGCAAAAAATTCAGTTACCGGCTTTATTTATAGAGAATTCAATAGTATGCTGCCAGCATAAAACGCACGACAAAGGAAAGTGGCGATGAAATTCAAGCGTGTCAGCATGTTTTACTATTCTCCGACCCACACCACCCAGAAAATCGTTTACGAAATCGCCGCCGGAATCGGCATCGACCCGCAGAAGGTCATCGAAAACAACCTCACTTACCCTGAATACGCCAGTTCGCTGATTGCTGTTGAACCAGAAGACCTCGTGATCATTGGAGCGCCGGTTTATGCGGGCCGCATCGCCAGCCAGGCTCTGCAACGCTTCGCCGATTTTAAATTTGCCGGGCAGCCGGCGGTGCTCGTGGCCGTCTACGGCAACCGTAATTACGACGATGCGCTGATTGATCTACGGGAATATGCTCTCGCGGCTGGTTTACGCCCGATTGCCGCCGGCGCGTTCGTGGGCGAGCATTCTTATTCGACAAAAGCTTTTCCGGTGGGCAGGGGGCGCCCTGACATTGACGACAAACAGGCTGCCAGAGATTTCGGCCGCAAGATTTATGAAAAGGTGCAGTCGTTGAGCACCAAGCTGGCCTGGCCTGAACTGAAGGTTCCGGGTGTGTTTCCATTGCCGGAAAGACGTTTAATACCGCCATCTTTTGCCGAAACGGTTCACGAAAGATGCATTCAGTGCGGTCATTGCCAGGAAATCTGCCCGACCGGTGCCGTCTATTTTAAAAAGGGTTACCAGACCCACCCTGATCTCTGCACCATCTGCTGCGCCTGCCTCAAGGAATGCCCGCGCCATGCCAGGGTAATCGACTCAGAGCACCTGCAAAAATTCAGAGAAATGCTGGCCAGCACTTGCGCCACCCGGCGCCAACCCGAAATTTTCATATAAAACCCGGGAATACATCAGAGCTCTTAGCGGGGCGGTGGTTCGGCGAAGTCCTGATGGGCGTGGTCTTCGTATTTGTAATAGCGTGGGGTTTCCCATTCGTAGCGGATTTCAATACTCTGCGACGGGGAATTGACCGGGGTGAAGTCAGTGAGACTGACCGGCGACCAGGTGTTTTCGCCATAACCAGTACCCGGCCCGCTCTCGGCCATACTGCTGCGCGGTGCCGAAGATTTAAGCTCTGAGTCATCGTAGGGCCGGTAAACAACCCGTTGCTCACGAAAGGCAGAAATTCTGATCATGCCAAGCTGGTCACGCTGGCCCTTGCGCCCGGCATAAGAATCACCGGCACTGGTAAAGTAAAAACGCTGAACGTGGCTCATCCCGGAGCGCCAGCCCGAAAAATTGCCGGTCTGGCCAGGGTCAAGCACATACATGCTTTCGTTTGAGGCGTTGTCAGAGCGATCACCTGAGATGATATTCAGGCCATCAACCGAGATTACGACAGCCAGACGCGACCCGGATGTATTGGTTACCCTGATCGTATAGCGCTCGCCCTGTCGCGCCAGCACGCTGAGGCGTGGCGATGAGTGGTAGTGGTGATGGCGGTAGGCAGACCAGGTTTCGAGGTCGCCGCGCTCGTCACCGACGATGCTTACCTGAACCAGATCGTCGTCGTATGGTTCGTATGGCGGCGCAATCGACAGACCATGCAGAGCTTGACCGGCAAAAATCAGACAAAAGACTCCCAACAGAATGCCAAAATATTTCGCTCGCATATTTTTCTCCCTGATTTCAATAACTATTCTAACGCACAAAACTTTGCACAGATTTAGAATTACTAACTTGTGCAGTTTTTAAACAGATTGCTCAATTTTTGAACACACATAACGCCCCGCAACTATTGAATCCTGCAAAAATAAAACCAACTTACTTCACCGGCGCGGCCATCAGTCGGGTTACTTTTTCTACAGCGATTCGCTTCGCTCACAAGCTTCCGAAAAAGTAATCCCGCCTTCTGTCCACACCTGGACTATTCTTCATCAGAAATCAATAAAACCGGCTTTAATTCTGCAGTTATCAATAAATTAAACCTCAACCCTTCGGCCAGCCATTACCTGGTCAGGAACCGAAGAATTGCAATTCAAAAGCGGAAATCGAAAGAACAGGTATCTGGCAATTTGCGTGCTGAGCCGTATTTATCAGGTCGAAGCACCGTCTGGCAGGCGGCCAGGCAGTCCGACAGTGCATTCAGAATAATTTTAACGAACAACAGACAAAGACAGACAAACACAAACAAATAGGGGCAAAAAAAGACTATAAATTTCAGAATAATCTGCCGATAATAACAAAGTAGTTGAAAGTTGGCATGAACTTTGCTATACTGGACAACACAAAAATAAACCCGGAGCAACTCGTCAGAGCAAACCGTCCGGATAACTGTTTCAAGAGGTTTTATCATGTCTCCCGTGTACAACACCATACGCAAAGTGTCTTTTCGTTGCCTTCTCGTTCTCGTAGCCTTTATGGTTGCTTCATTACAGGCTGGTTTTGCGTCACCAGCTGATTTTTCCTACAATGATATCGAAGTGCGCCGTGTCGAAGCACCGGCCAATTTTGAAAATGCCGTGCGTTACACCATCACCTACTGGTATAAAGATAACGACAGCCGCATGCAGGTTTTTCCGACCCGCGAAGAACGCGAACGTGATGCTGATCTGATTCTTGCCCAGGCCGTAAGTCTTTATCTTGATGAAGAATACACTCAGCAGGGCAAAGGTATGGACGAGCATGTCGTCGAAGCCGTAAACATGGGTCAGGTTCTTGACCTGGTCAACAAAGACTATCTCTCTGCTGCCTGGAGCGAAGAAAACGTCAACAACCTTCGCCAGTTCATGCACAAATATGAAAAAGACCTGGTGCTCTTCACCATCAACATCTATCTTGATTACGTCAACAAGACCGGCTTTTACAGCGGCAACGACATCAACCCGATCATCATGAACTTCAAGAATGACGGCAAGAGCGCTGACGAAGTAACCTTCATCGCCGTAAACTACAGCGACAAGTAAGTTTTTTAAAAGCATCCCCCGCTGTCGTGGCGGGGGATTTTTTGCGTTTATCGGCTGCAAAGAATGTGTTATAATTCGCGGCAATGGCAGCACTGACGCACCAGCTGCTCAACAGGGGGAAACACATGACCGACCTTAACAAGCATCGCAACATCGGGGTGACGCTTCGCCTGGTCAAGCGGCCATCGCGCGGTTTCTGGGCTATACTTGAGGGCCGCCGTGTTGACAGCCATTATTTTGAAAAGTATCAGCAGCCGACTGATGCGGTTGGCCTTATACAAGGCCCGGTGGCTGCGATTCTCGCCGCTTCTGATATTGCCGAAAAAGCGGCAGCCGTGCAGGTCGCTGAAATTCGCGGTGTCTGCCCGACCCACATGACCCTGATTGCCCTATATGGCGACACCTCCGCGGTTGAAGCGGCTCTAGGTGCTGTCAATGACCAGCTCGGCGACACTCTTTTCTGATATGAGCCTCGCCAGAATAAAATCTCGAGGCATCGGCATCGTCGCATCAACGCCTGATCGCCAGAAAGCAGCAAAAAACCTTCTGGCGGCAGATACCTACCGGGTTTCGCCCCCCGAAGAAAGAACTCTATGAACTACAGCGCCAAAGTATTGCAGCATTTTCACAACCCGGGCAAAACCGGCCATCTTGATGACTATCATGGCATCGGGCAGATCGGCGACCCCGACTGCGGCGACTTCGTCGAAATGACTATTCATGTCTCAGAAGACAATCAAAAGGTCGAAAAAGTTCGTTACCGCATCAAGGGTTGCCCGGCAGCAATTGCCACTTCGAGCATAACAGCCGAAATTGCCGAAGGCATGCAGATCGAAGACGCTCTGAAAATTACCGATCAGCAGATTGTCGAAGCCCTCGATGGGCTGCCCGAGAGCAAGGTTCATTGTTCATTGCTGGCAGTAAGAGCTTTACAACTGGCAATTCAAGATGCGATTCTCAAGCGCCTGTTCAAGAAGGCCGGCATTGTAAGCACTGACGAAGAATTTGAAAAACTTAAGGCCGAGGGGCGACTCAACGAGTATCTTGGGCTGCCCTCTAATGAAATTAGCCATGACTGCGACGGCTCGTGCGAAACTATCGGCAAAAAGTGCGTCTAGCCTACCGGATCACGTCAACGCGAATAGAAAACTGACTGTCGGTCTGACTCTTGTTGCTGCCGACCGTTAAGCCGCCATCACCGCCGCCCGCGACCGAATGCTGCCGCTGACCGCCGCCCTGGGTCAGGCCGCCGAATTCGGCCCACTGACCCGGCACCGTCTCAAGTTCAGTGAGCAAAAACTCGGTGTTGTTGCCGCTTCCGCTACCGTCGCCCTGGGCATACCAGATCTGCACCATAACCGTATTTTTTTCGGTCAGGTGCCCCGAAACCTTCAGCCCGTGCGAAGTGGTTACCTGCACCACCTCGGGGCCATACCAGCCGGGCAGCGAGAACACTCTGACCTGATCGTCGGTAAAACGCGCTCTGGCAAATTCAAGAACCGCGACGCTGCGTTCACTGCGACGGTTGCCACTTTGCCGTTCATTGTTAAACCTTGGAAACCTGCCCTCAGAAACCCCGACACTCTGGCGATCGTTGCTGCTGCTGCCAAGATTACGCACCGTGAACCGCAGGGTAGCCGGCCGGCGATCAAGGGCCGCCAGCAGTTTCTCGATTTCTTTAAAAAGCTGCGCATCGTCGGTATTAACGATCAGGGCATTGATCTGCGGCGCTGCCGCAAAGGTCGCCTGGCCGCGAAACAAAGCTTCGCAGGTTCCAGCCACCGAATCAGGGCTGGCATACATCAGCTTGAAAACCCGAATTTCGCCGGCAAAAGATGCAGTCGCCAGCAACAACGCCGTGAGCAGCAGGGGCATTACCAGCAAAAAAAGGTTTCTGGGCATGTTATTCAGCTGAAACCCGTGCGAAACAGGCGTTGCGACTCAACCTCAAGAGTGCCGTTGCCATGGCAGTCGCTGCAATGCTTCTGACCACGGCAGAATGGGCAGATGTCTTTTTCTTTGAAGGAATTGCCCGGCATGACAATATTACTGTTGAATTTGCCTGAGCCGCCACAGACCGGGCATTTGCCCGTACCACGACATTTTGTACACTCGTGACTCATCCTCTATGTCCTCCATCTGTATTTTTTTTTATTCTACCGCGACGCCTGACAATTTGCAACTGCTCACCAGCCGCGAAAAGAGTGGTGCCGAAATATTTCTTAAATGGTTCAACATTGGTGCCATGGTTGTTGGGGCCGGGGTAGGCGTGGCCTCTTTCGGCGTGGCCGGTCTTGTGCTTGGCCCGGTAATCGGGGCCGCGGCCGCAACGTTGACCGGCATTATTTTTCAGGCCAACCCGGTCGACCAGTGGCGGGCAGTGGTCAACAAACCGCCCGCATGCAGTTTAATGCTTCCAGATGAAAAAGACACCGGTAATGAGCCGGTGTCTTTTTGTTAACGATCTTTCGTATCTGTCGATTGAGAACCTTCATTGCCTGAGTCACAATCTCAAATACATACCTTGGTTTGCCGCAGTTGTTTGAGACTCTATTTGACCAGGCTATCGATGGCTTCCTGCAGTTTAGACTGCTTCTCATAGATTTTTGAGAAATCAGGCATGATTGCTTTGATAAGTAGGTTGCCGCGGTTTTCGTAATCAGCCTGCATTGCCTTCAGTTTGTCGACCAGACCGGTTTCAAGCGGGTCGCATGCCATTGCTTTATCATAGTATTCATGCAGTTCTTTAACATCCTTTGCAAGATGACCGGATGAGAGATACTCGTTGGCTTTGGCCTCGAGTTCAGCATTCACAGCCGGCTTTGTTGCCTCCGCATTGTCTGATTCGACAGGCTTGTCGGGGTCAGCACCGCAGCTGCAGCTGAGTTGATAGTCGTCTTCCTTGATGAATTCAACCTTGTATTCACCCTTGTCCGGACATATTGGAGCGATTTTGAGGTATTTTCTGCTGACAAGTTCGGCAATTATTTTGCTGGCGTTCATGTCGTCAAACTTGAGGCCATCCATCAGTGCCATTTCCAACGCGCCTCTGAGCACTCTTTGATTGGGAACACAAGCCATTGGCCTGTCTGAAGCATTAGTGGAAACAGGTTTGTCACTTATACTCTTGAGAAGTTCGACTACCCCTTCAGTGCTTCGGGAAACCATATCCAGCGATTTATTGAGGTAGGCTTTTTCCCAGATCAAACTTTCTTTAACATTGAAAGCGGGTCTGGGAAGAGCTTTGAGATAATCGCTGATAATCTTCTTCGCTTCTGCTTTGTAGTTGCCGGCGATAAAATTCTTCATCGAATTAACTGCGGTGTTTCTGATTGCTAGACCGACCATATAACCGATCAGCGGCTGATACTTTTCGGAATCGGCACCAAATCTGAATACCGATACCAGCATTTCGGCGCCCTTCTTGTGGTTCCCGGCTGAGACAGCCTGCCAGGCCCCTGCGTTGATGAATCGGGCAAATGTGCGCAGTGTTCTATAGGGGGGTATGATATCCTGGGGTTCATATTTGCTGTCTGGCACGAAACTGCACAAGGTGCATGCGGCAGCAGCTTTCATCAGCGCTTCGATTCTGAAGGAACCGGCTTCGGCAAGTTTGCGGCGGAGCCCACTGGCCAGCCCGGCAAAGCTTTTTTCATCGTTCACATCGGACAGACTTTCGACTTCTTCTTTCGTCATTTCGGGCATGTAACCGATAGCCATCATATAGCGCAGGGCGGCATTCGGGTCGCGATAAGGCTCGGGGAACCCGGCGAAAGCATTAACTGAACCAGAAATAAGCATCACAACGATCATCAGCATGATTCTTTTAAACATAATACTCTCCTTACAATGAATTTATGAATCAAATGTTGTCCAGTTCGCGCGCAGAACCCAACATCAGAATACTAGATCTATCTTCAGCAAATGATAGGTTGAAGTCGTCATCATAGTGGCGCAGAAGTCTGGCGACGCCGATTTTTTCAGCCGGTTCGACTGCGGCGATCACCGCTGGAACCTCTGGGGGAGCCTTTTCTTTGGGCGGCTGCATCTGTTCGCTGCCCTTAACAGCCTCAGGCAAACGACTGTCATTGATGTTGGCGAAAACAATGACCAGCAGCGCCAGAACAAGCAGCAGCGACAGCATTGATTTTCCTGGCCCGGCCGGGCGGTTCCAGACGGCCTCTTTTTGTAAGCGCCGGAACACTTCGGGTGAGGGCTCTTCGCTCGGCCGTTGATTTTCGAGAAATTTTTCAAATGGATCCTTGCTTAGCGGTTCCATGGGATCAACTCCTTTAACCTGGCGATTGCATATCGGTATCTGGAAGCTACGGTCTGCAGTGAGCACTGCTGGATCCGGGCGATTTCTTCGAAGGTCATGTCGGTCCAGACTTTCAGGACTATTGCTTCTTTCTGCTCTTCGGGCAGGGTTGAGAGAGCACGGTTGATGATCATGGCGTCTTCGACCTGGACCTCGTGACCGTGACTGACGGGCTCAATCGTTAATGACTGCTCGCGAGGTTGAGACCGTTTTTTCAGAGCTGCGTTTCTGGCGCTGGTAAACAGATAGGCTGCCGGGTTTTCGATCCCGGTGAATTTCTGCGGGTTCTTCACCCATGGCAGAAAAACGTTGTGAAGAATGTCTTCAGCCTCTTCACGTGAAAGATTAAACGAGTTCCGCAGGTAGCGGAAAACCGGGCCCGAAAAAGTTTGATAAATCAGGGCAAAACCCTTTTCCGGGTTTTGCCGGTAGATCTCGAACATTTCGGTTATTTCGTTGTGGTTTTTCATGGTTTCACAAATCAAGAGTCAAGTTTCGCACAGATTTATTTAAGTATTTTCAGATTTTTTCGGTTTGATTTAATGTTTGAAATAAATCAGATAAAAAACAATAAAAAAAAATCAGGCTGTGCCGCTGTTCCTGCGTCTGCCAGTTGTCGACAAACGCTGCGAGAGCCTCACAAGCCCAGGCGGCATGTTAGGGGTAGATTTCAAGCTCAGTTGACATGTCGCGGCCATCTTCTATAAGCGTCTGTCGCAAAAACACCGCAGCTGATCAAGAAGACAGCCCGGATCACTTGAATGATCCGGGCTGTCTGTTGAAGAGGCAGAGCTTGAGTTACGGTGCCTTACGTACCAGAACCCATGTGGTTCCGTGGCTGCCGGCCCGCCCGCACGGCAGAAAAACCGTGCCCTTGGCAAAGGTCTTCGTTGCTTCGGGGTGCTCCTGGCATTTGTAGATGCCGCCAATTACGACACGTTCGCCTGTTTTACCTGTCATGTTATGGCTCCTTGAATAAGATTGCAACGAATTCAGGAGCGCCACGACCGGTCAGACCAGCGACGGCTGAATAAAGTTGTCTGATAGCATTCTATCACGAAAGGCAGCTGGAATGCTGATTATTTTATATCAGAAACCGATAAAACCGCGAATAACCACATTCAGAACCGCAAGCAGCAGTGAAGCCACCATGGCAACACTGGTAGAAGACATTTCGAAATCTTCGATCATCTTGTCGATGGCAAGCAGCATGATCGCGGTCAGTGCAAAACTGATGACAAAAGTCGAGACCAGCATGCCAGAACCGGCCAGCAGCGGCCCGATTATCGGAATTATAGAAATAATCGACATCAGAATAGCAATGACGATCATGAACGGCGACACCAGCAACCCGCCGATAAACATCAGGAAACTGAAGGCCAGCGCAATTACCAGCGCGGTTTTTTCATCTTTGATCTTAAAACCCGGAACCAACTTGGAGATGACGTAAAAAGCCAGCGAATTGACGCCAACCGTAACCAGAGCGCTCATAGAATTCCTCCACAAAAAAGATCGACCCGACTCAATATACATTTTTTTGGCACCGCTGACCAGCAGTTGCGAACAAGCACCGGCAATGTTTGCCCATCTTTGTTTGTTATTGTTGCCTGCACGCAAACACCAGTCTTGAAGCAGATGCAGGCCGTATTCTAATTTTCAGGTGATTTTGAATGTCTGTGTTTGTTTGCCGGTGTTCAGGCTTGTTGTCTGACGACTGCTGGAAAAGCCCCGCAAAAGGCCTGATGCACTGCCATGTCGTCAGGGCTGTCGTTGCCGAGTGGTGCAAGAAAATTTTGATAACCTGAAATGATCTCTGCGATCATGATCTGCTGTTCAGCGATGGCAAATTCGACGCGCCAGCTGCGAAAGCGCAACAGAAAGCCATTTTCGTTGCTGATAAACTTGTTGCGGGTGGCGTCGAAAGGGTTATGGCCGAGCTGGGTAGCGATGACGCCACGAAGATCGACGCCGTGCCGGTCGAGAAAACCCAACTGAGCTTCGGCCTGGGGGCTGCAGCAGATATGGTATTCAGTCTTATCTACCTCGGCGAGCCAGCCGCGCCGGGCCTCGGGAAAACTGTCATACTCCGGGATATATGGCTTGATATCGAGAATCGGGGTATTGTCGAGCAGGTCTGAGCCGGCAACATAGACCCGGTTGCCGGTGATGCTCTGCAAGCGCACACAGCTCAGCCCAATGGGGTTCGGGCGATAGGGTGAGCGGGTCGCAAATACACCTTTGCGACCTTTGCCGTCTGAATACGGCGGGTTGGCCAGAGGTTTCCAGGTGGAGTTGTGGTGAAAAACGTAGAGCAGCCAGACATGGTCGAAACCAGCGAGGTCTTTTAGCCCCTGTTCGTAGTTGCAGCCCTTGAGCAGCTCAACATAACCCCCGGATTCAGACAAGACGCCCTGCATGGGCTGTTCCTGGTGATATGCCCTGCTACAGCGCAGATAGCCAATCGGCGTGAAGGTGAACATCAGAAACCTTCGCGCTTCAGGCGTTCGATAAATTTTTCCCAGGCATCGAACCAGTCAGCCGGGCGCATCATGTGGTCTGACTGCGGGTAATCGTAATACTCAAGTTTTTCGGGGCAAGCACGGTAGATCGGCCGCAAACGTTCGGCGAACTGTCGGGTGCCGATGGGGTCAACCACAGTATCATGGCCGGCGGTCACCATGAAAAGGCCAGCCGGATAAACCTGCTCAATATAATCGGCCGGGCCACTGGTTTCAGCGGGGCTGGGCGGCAGCAGGCCAGCCGGTTCACGGCTTCTGAAGTCTGGCGAGCCAATGAACGGGGCGATGAGATCGGGCCGGTTAGGCATGCGCAGCATTGCAAAAGCGACGAATCCGCCCATGGAAATACCGCTGACACAGACCTTTTTGCCACTGTTGCGAAGTTTGGCGACCAGCTGGGAAATTTCCGATGCCTGCTGCAAAACGATCGCAAGAAACAGGTGATGCCAGGTGTGGCCGTGCTGGCCCTCGGCGAGTTCAACAAAACCGGTATGCCGTG
Organism: Candidatus Rifleibacterium sp.; assembly: GCA_035352635.1. Taxonomy (GTDB): domain Bacteria; phylum Muiribacteriota; class Ozemobacteria; order Ozemobacterales; family Ozemobacteraceae; genus Rifleibacterium. The sequence continues at coordinate 27,421 of DAOPYA010000025.1, read as the reverse complement.
ACCCGTGATGTGGCGCGTCAACGGCGATGGCAAAAAAACCGGCGGCTCTCAGACGCTCGATTTCGGGCAGTTGCACCTCTTTAGAGACGCCGAGACCGTGCATGACAATCACGGCAGAATGGTGGTCTGGGTTGCCGCTGCAAAGGGTTTCAAGATCAAGGCCCGGAAGATGAAAAATCCTGGGAAAAGCCATTCTGAACTCCTGATGTTGCCAGGCCATCTAAATCGCCATGGCGGCAACTTTTAGGCAATAATTTTTAAGAAGCATCAAACCCGAATTACCAAATGCCAGAATAAGACAAGCAGCCTTGCCAGGAACAAGCTTCGACCGGTTGGCCAGAAACATTTGCCCACAGACGGCTGAATTATAGCATAAAGCATTGAAGAAAAAAGGTGATTGCGATAGGATAACGGAAATTCTGCTCATAAGGAATCAAGGCATTTGGCCAGACTTCACAACGTTAAACAGGGCGTTCCAAGAGTAATCGGGCTGGCGGTTCAGCTGCCTGAACAGAGCGACGCCGAAATTGCCCATTCCCTGGCCGAGCTTACCGAGCTGCTGAAAACCCTCGGGGCATGCATGGTCGGCACGGTGACCCAGAAGCGCCATAGTGTTTCCAGAGCGACCTATTTCGGCAGTGGCAAAATTGAAGAGGTTCGGCTTCTGGCCGAGGAATCAGAAGCCGAGTTCGTTGCCGTCGATGATGAACTGAGCGCCATGCAGATCAAGAGTATCGAATCGGGCACCGGTCTGCCGGTCAAAGACCGCACTTCGATCATTCTCGACATCTTCGCGGCGCACGCCACCACCCGTGAAGGCAAACTGCAAGTCGAACTGGCGCTGCATCAGTATCAACTGCCGCGCCTGCTCCGCATGTGGACACATCTTGAACGGCAACGGGGCGGTATCGGCCTGAAAGGCCCTGGCGAAACCCAGCTTGAGACCGACCGGCGCATCTTGAACATCAAGATCAAAAAGCTTAATGAAGAACTCGAAGGCGTCAGCCGGTCGCGTGAACTTCAGGGCCGCAAGCGCAACGACCGTTTTGCGCCGCTTTTTTCACTCGTCGGTTACACCAATGCGGGCAAATCGACGTTGCTCAACGCCCTGGCCGGCAGCGACGTTAAAATGTGCAATGGCCTGTTCACTACTCTCGACCCGACCGCCCGGCGCGTTGAACTGCCAGATGGGCACTGGTGCATTATCTCAGACACAGTTGGTTTTATCAGAAAGCTGCCGCACGGCCTGGTGAGTGCATTCAAGGCCACTCTCGAATGTGTAACCCAGTCTGAAGTGGTGCTGATCGTCTGTGATGTCTCAGACCCGCAATTCAGAGAGCATCTGAAAGCGGTTGATGATGTCATGAGCCAGATCGGGGCTGCTGACCACGAAAGAATCTATATTTTCAACAAAATCGATCTCGGACCGGCGGTTTCAGAAGAATTGCTCGCCGCCGCCTACCCTGATCACATCATGATTTCGGCGGCCACGGGCAGCAACCTCGATCTTCTGAAGCAGAAGATCGAAAGCATCATGCGCCGCAACCGCCGCGATGTCAGCATAAGTCTGCCGATCGGTTCGCCGTTCATCGGCGAAGCGATGACCATCGGCCGCATTTATTCACAGGAATGGGGCGAAGGGGTAGTAAACATAAGGGCGGAGCTGCCGGTCAGTTTCATGCAGATGCTGGCTGAGCAGGGCATCAGCATCGACTGATATTCAGGGTTGCTTGCTGACGGGTTCATTAAGTTTTTTGTTGGTCAATATTCAAGCTCATGCTCACAGGCAAGCACATTAAAATATTGGATTAGTTTATTTGCACATAATTCAATATAAGAACTGGGTTCGCCGTTTAAGAGGTTCGCAAATTTTAAGAGCATTGCAGAAATCTCATGGTAAAATATGGGCACAAAGATAGATTTGTAATGAACTGAGGTCTGCCTTTAAAACAATGATGTGGCATAGTTCGCCTGGATTTGCCTGCGGTCGGCGCGAGGGGTTCGTTCTCGGCATTGTTCTTCTCGTATCGCTGCTGATGGCGGTTTTCATTTTTTCATTTAACAGTATTGTGCGGCAGCGCAACAATCAGGCGCATCACCTCATGATATCAGAAACGGCCAATTATCTTGCCATCTCGGGCCTGCGTCTGTTGAGCGACAAAATCGGCAATTCGTTCGAAACGACCATCAAAACTGCCTGCCCCGGTCTTTTCAGCAAAACTGCTGATGAGCTTGGCGAAAGCATTGATCTCAGCAGTGCCGGGGGCTTATGCAACAGTATCCGCAATGATTTTCAGAATTTTCTCAACACACTCGATGAATTAAAAGAGGCTGGCATGATGGGCAACTACCCGACCTGCCTCGGCATGGAAATCAAGCTCGAGAACATTCAGAGCCTGACGCCCGACACGACGCCCGAGCAGTTTCAGGCCGGCCGCGACCCGGTCGAGAAGTGCGGTCAACTCGTCGTCAGATGCAGCATCGAATACCTCGGGTTGCGGCGTCAGGCGACCATGGCGCGGCAGTTTCGTATTGTCAGTATGATCCCTGGGCCGTTCAGTCGTTTTTCGCTGTTTGTCAAAAAAACGCCGTACCCTGATTCTTACAATGCGCTCGGCGTCAGATTCGACGGCAGCATCGACACTTCTTACAGTCACCCGCCGGCCAATGGCAAGACTTTTACCGGGCCGCTCTTCGTTTTTAACGGCACCGACAGCGTTACGGTCGATTCGACAACGCCAGAACGCACGGTAATTGCCGATAAAGAGCACCTGCGCCGGCGCGGCTGGGTTTTTCTCGGGCCATCGGGTTCCGGCGGCGATGAGGCGGTATTCATCAAGATTCCATCTGGTTTTTTGCCGGCCGGCGGTGGGCATTTTATGCTCGGCTGGCCATCAGTATCAGCTATGCCGGTGCTGGCACCAGAAGTAATCGAAGACACGAGCAATTTTGCTGCCTGCAGTGAGTTTCCGGGGCATGAGTATTCTCTAGGCGCCAAATTTCAGGGTTTCTACACCTGGGAAGACGGCAACGACTATGGTGCCGGCGGCAAGAATCTCTGGCCGGGCCTGGCGGCTGGCTCAGCTTTTGTTCCAGCCGATCATCTGCGTTCTGCTTCAACATGGCTCTACCCTTATGGCGGTCAGAACAGCGAATCACGCACCCTGATGGTCGGGCCCGTGCTGGCTGGGTTTCTCAAGTTTTTTTTCATGCGCGGCCTCAATACCAGCACCTCGCAAGAATACAAAGGGCTCTGGGCAAGTTTATCTGAAAGTCAGTTCAACAGCAAAGCCGCCGCCAACGATAGTTTGCAGAGTTTCGCGGGCATGTGGGATGGAACCCTTAACCCGGCAGTTTCAGGGCTTGATTTTTTTAAGGGCGGTTACGAGAGCTTCAAGAAGCTGATGCCCTACAACAGCCTTCCAGACCCAGGGCCGCCCCTTCCGAGCAATGGGGTCGCCTTCAATCTGATTTTCGATTTTATGAAATATCAACGTGATCTATACCCTGATCTGCACGGCGCACCTTCGATTGCCAACGCTTCTTTCGATGCCGAAAAATTCCTGGTGCCGCAAGCTGAAGAAATGCGCAACTGCGCGGTAAAAGGCACACACCCCTATGACGAGCTGGGTATTTTCTTCAATGAGAACGGCTTGTATGACCCGAACGCCAACCCTGAGAACTGCTATTTCATGGGCAACCTGGGCACTGTGACAATTTTCGATTCAAATCTGCTGTCAAACCGCATCACCCATAAACTCGACCTGCGGAAATGCGATAATACCGCCGAAGAACAGGAAGCCATGGAAAAATTTCTTTTCAAGCCGGTTGGCACAACCTCGGGCGGCAGCAATGAGACCGACAAAGCCGGCATTTTTCTGATCAGCAGACGCGCCGATGCCACCGACAGCTATGCTGATGCTCTGGTGCTGTCGAATCGGCCGGTCAACCTGGTTAAGCCACTGATCGTCATCTTCGACCGGGGCAGTCTGGTGCTGAAGCACGATATAATCTCGCCGATGAGCGATGGCGCTCCGAATGTACTATGCAGTCTGGCACTGATCAACGGGCATTTCTTTATCGCCGGGTCAGGTGCCGCCCGAAAAATTCATGCCGGGCTGGCAGCGTTGAACCCTGCTGCTGGCCGGCTGTTGCGGCCACCGACCGTTGGTGGCAGCACCCCGGGTCAGTTTCAGATTTATGGCAGCCTGGCGCTCAGCGAAATTGGTCTTTATGAGAACCCGATCAGCGACCCGCTCAACCACCTCGGCACCACGATGGGTCACTTCACTGCGGGCGGCGAAATACATTACAACCCGCGTTTTAATCCGGCCTCTCCGGCAATGGCCGAATCACACATCTTCGTTCTCGAAGACACGGGTGGCAGGCTGACGGTCGAAGGAGCCGGCACATGATGCAGAAACATGGCCTTTCACTGGTCGAAATAATGGTGGCGGTGGTCATCATCGCCATGGCGGTCGGGCCATTGATCGGCTTGCTCAGCTCATCGAACCGCATGAGCAACGCTTCTATCTACGAAGAAATGGCAGTACACTACGCCCGTGAGATTTCTGATCAGCTGCTGAGTCTGAGCACAAAATTTTCAGATATCGTCAACGATGCCCGGGTTCTCAGCGGCGACAGCTCAGTCAGTCTGGCCGGCATTCTTAATGATCCGGCGTTTCAGAGTGGCTTAGAAGAACATCACGACGGCCAGGTTGCTCTGCCGATGCAGGTCAACGGCACCATGCTTCCGGTGCGCCTGATGCTTTCGCCGCTCGACCAGGCTTTCAGCAAGCGGCGCATCACGGTCAGCGAGGTTTCCACCATTGCCAATTCGCTGCTTAAAACCGACAAATACTATAAAGTAAAAATTGAACTCGCCTGGAAAGACCCTGGTTCTGGGCGCGATGCGCCCCGCGAAGTAACGATGGCGATCTTTTTTAAGGAGGGCTGAGCAAACAAACTTATGTCGAAACCAAGCAACGGTTTTACTTTCGCTGAAGCCCTGATTGTCACGGTTATTGCCTGCGCACTGATGATCGTTATTCAGTCGCTGTTTTCGCACGCGGTACGGGTAACGATGAAAGGTCAAGATAACCTCGACTCAATCAGGGCTGCCAGTCAGCTTTTTTCGAGTCTGCGGCGCGACATGCTGCAGTTCGTCTCGCTCTCGACCGGCGGTGCAAAAACGGTTATAGAGGCTGGCGAGACTGAAATACCTGCTACGGCGACCTATTCAAAGATTCTCTCGTTGAAGAAGGCCAATGAACGCATCACCTACAATCTGGTCGAAACCGCCGGCAAGCATTACGTCGAACGTGTGTTGCAAACGCCTTCAAGCCCGGCGCCACAGAGGCGATTGTTCGGGGTGCCGCGCATGAAGGATTTCGGGGTGCTCTACATAAGAACGCCAAACGTTATTAATTCACTGGCAAAAAATGTCGGGCAACTGCTGGTTAAAATAACTGTAGATTCTGAAGATGCGAGGTTTCCGTCAAAAGAGGTTAAATTGAGTTCATTGTTTTTTTCGGACCGTCTGGCCGACAGCGACTGGAATTATCTTGATTTTTAAAATTTTTGCAACCTTTTGGGGCGCAATTACATTTTGTAAGGTGAGGTGGAAAAAATGAAGCTTGCGATCTCACGAAAACTGCCGGTAATGATCTTTTTTTTGCTGGTAGCAGCGTTCGGCGCCATCAACGATTGTCGGGCCCAGATTGCCAGTTCGTCCGGGCAAACCGACCTGGGTAGCACGACCAAAGACCTTACCCCGTCCGAGTTCAAAAAACCAGCCAATATTGCCTCGACTGGCCAGACGGCAACAGAGCTTTCCCAGAACCAGGATTCAATGACTCTCCAAGAGAAAATCAGCGTGTTCAACAAGCGGTATTGCCCGCCGCAAAGCCCGATCACTGAAATAAATGACTTTGCACTTGCAAAGCTCGTCAATGTGCAGCTGATCAAGCGATCCGACCTTGATAAATACCGGAAAATGGTCATAGTCAACGGCAAGGTTTATGTTGAGAAAGAGAAGGGCAAAGACGAACCCAAGCCTGAACCGATGGGCAAAGCCGGCAAGAATCTATTTGGCGATCTTAAACTTGCCTGCGAGCAGCTTGAACAAAAGAAGACCCGCGGCCAGTCTGACGGCAACCAGAAACCGAAGCAGATTCTTGAATTAAAGCGCCGCAAAATCACTTATCGCGACCGTGATAACCAGTTGCGCGAAATGGAAATTTACTCGCCCCCGAAGTTTCCAGCCAAAAAGAAGGCCATTGCCGGAAAAAGGGGCAAAACGGTCAAGGATTACGCGACCAGTCTGCTGGTTCCAAAGAATCCGCAGGGCAAAACCAGTGAGCAGAATGCGTTTGACGACATGCCGTCAGCCGATGCGTGGCTCGACGACGATGACGTTAAAACGCAGAAATAGAATATTTCAGGAGGAAATTTTCACATGATCAGAAAAACGTGGTTTGTTTTCTTGATGGTAGTGCTGGCATCTTTTGCCGCTCTGCCGGCTTATTGTCAGGATACGGCTGCCGAAGACGCTGCGATTGCCGCCGCCGATTCTTCAGACGATGCCGACGACCAGGAAGCAGTTGCGACTGTTGATACCGCTGCTGCCGAAAACGACATTGCCGCCACTGGTGGCATGATAGCGAGCAGTGGCAACGTTATTGCGAGCAGTGGTCGCATGATTGCCCGCCCGATTATTTCAGATATGCTTGGGCAGTTTAAGATCAGACGCGACGAAATTCAGAAACTGATCAGCCAACGATATTTTGCCAGAGCCGAAAAGCTCACTAAAGAACTGCAGAGCAAAATCAAAGCCAGCAAACTTGGCGATGAAGCCAAGAAATCTCTGACCGCCTCGCTCGAAAGACGCGAAAAAGTTGCCATTTATAGCGCACAGGGTCATTACCAGAAGGCCGCCGATGCGGTGCGCCAGGCAATTGCCTACCAGGAAATGAAATCAGACAAAGAACTGCTCTTGAAAACCCAGGAAAAGGTGGGCTTACAGCAAGAATGGCTCAAAACGCGAACCGACTATGAGAATCAGCTGTGCAAACTGCTCGAAGGCAAACAGCCACTGCTCAAAGAAAAACTGGCAATTCTCAGACAGCTCGACTCGAAAAAGAAACTTGACGATGCCGAACTCAAGAAGTTGCAAGTCTCTCTCAGAGGCATAAATGGTAGACTTAGCGCGTTAAACAAGCGCATCAGCGAAGCGCACCGGGTCTTTGCCGTGAAACGCGAAGGCATGAAAAAGGCCGGTGTCATTCTGAGTGCCGAGCAGAACAGCAAGCTGTTTCCGCTTGTCATGAAGCGCATGATGGTGAGGTTTGCCAATTACAATCTTCACAAACAGATTGCCCGGCACCTGACCAATATCTCAGAAAACAACGAAATCACCTGGAAAGACCTCAAGGAAAACTTCGCAGCCCTTGGCAAACTGCAGGGCGAAATCTGGGATCTGAGAAAACGCCTCGAAAGCTTTACCAGCAAAGCGCCGCTCAGTGGGGCTGACCTCAAGGCAGCCAGAGAAATCAGACGCCAGCTCGAAAAAGCAATCAGTGCGGGCGAAAAGCTGCTAGGCAAGGTTGAAGATGCTTTTATCGATCAGAAGGTCTTTGGCAAGCTCAGCAACAAAGAAAAGCTTGAATTCGTAAAACTTTTCAGAGATGTCTGGAGTCGCGAGAAAGAATTCGACAGCCTGAAACCAGCTCTTGAAGACATTTATCAGAAGCTCTTCAAAATACCGACCCTTATCGACGACACACCCATGCTGCCTGGTGACCCTGATCCTCAGCCGGTTCCAGCCCAGATAAAGACTGACTTCGAAGGCACCGGGCTGGTAGTCAAGGCCTACGATAATTACATGATCAAGTTCAACGGCAAGCTCTTTCTGCCTGACAATCTGCCGGCCAATTACATGATCGACAACCTCGAAGTTAAATTCGGCGCCAGCCTGCTTAAAATAGCAGTACCGGCTGTTGAAGGCGACTTCTGGTGGAAAAAGTACAGCAAAGTGACGCTCACTTTCATCAAGTCGCCGCAGGTCAACGACCTGCCAGTGCGTCGTGATGGTGATCTGGCAAGTCCGACCAGAGTTATCGAAGAAAATCTCGATAATCAGGACAAACCCGCCAACCTGATGAACGCATTCTGACCACGAACGGCCCGGCAGGCGTGCTCTAAGCCTGCCGGGCTTTTTAAAACTGATGGCAAATTCTACGGCGCACGACAGTGAATACCTGTCGATCAGCGAAACCCTGCATGGCAACAGCGATGCCTTCAAACCACTGGTTGAAAAATACTGGGGGATGGTTGCTGCGCTCGTACACAAGTATATAAAAGACCGTGAAACCGCTGCTGATATATGTCAGGAAGTTTTTATCGCGGCTTTTACAAGCCTCGGGCAGTATCACCACCAGCATAGCTTTGCCCCATGGCTGGCCAGAATCGCGATAAACAAGGCTCTCGAACATCTTCGCCGCGCCAGTCGTGCCCCGATGGCCGATATCGATCTGTCATACGTCATCAGCCCGGCAGTATCACCCGAAACTGCCTGCGACCACCAGCAATTGTATGACGACTGCCTCGCCAGTCTGCCCGAAAAACTTCAAGTCATGTTCATTCTCAGACATGGCCTCGAATTTTCTTACGATGAAATGGCCTACGTGCTCGACCTGCCCCTCGGAACCGTGAAATGCCTTATGTTCCGGATTCGCGGGCAGCTGAAAGCCTTTCTGGAAAGCCGCGACCGTTGCGAACAGGCATCGGCCGGCGAAGGGTGTGAACCAGATGCCTGATAACTGCCTGAAAAGCGAAACCATTCAAGATTACCTTGAAAAACTGCTGCCTGCCGACGAAATGGCACAGATTGCCGCACACCTGCACGACTGCCGCAACTGCCGCCAGGCAACCGATGCTTTCGCCCGGTTGTTCAAACAAGCCACGGCATCGGCCGTAGCCGATCTCAGCACAATTGCCGATCATAAGACCATTGATTCGGTGATGCAACGCCTGCCGGCCAGGCAGGGCAGCAAAGTTGGGCAGACCATTCCCGGCAAAGCTGAACGACAACCCGCACTGATCGACCTGCTAAGATGGCTGCTGGTGCCGGCATTCGTCATCATTGTTGCCGCGGCATTTTTAAGGGTCGGGCGACTACCGCGGCAGATCGATCAGAGTCGGGTAGAATTCAGCCTCAACAATAACACCGTGACCGTACTACTTGGCGAAGTTAAGCTGGCAGATGCAGACCACATCAGGCCGCACAGCCGAATCACCCTTCCCGGAAACGCGGTAATAATGGTGCAGGCAGGCTTGCAACGCTTCAAGTTTTCAGCGGGGGCCGTTTTTACTTTGAGTGATCGCCAGATAGCTCTGGCCCGAGGCCGGGTCAACTGCGACCTGACCGGCAACCACGATGGTCTCAACATCAAGACTCCTGCGGTCATTGTTACCCCATTGGGCACCAGCTTTGAAGTTGAAGCAAAAGACTGGGGAACCCGGGTAACCCTCGTCAGCGGCAGCATTGAGGCCGTGAGCATAACCGGGGTAAAGCGACGGATCAGCATGCCTTCAAGCGTTTATATCGCAGCCAATGGCGTTTTTTCTGATAAAATACCGCAACCCGCGCTGGCATTGCCAGCCAATGATCAGATGCCGCTGCCGCAATTGCAAAACACTCAGCCATCTTCGGGTTCAGCTGATTCACCAGACAAGCTCATCGATTCATTTTAATCGAAAGCGGTTCTGCTTCAGGGTTTCGGTTTTGAATTCTCTCAGAAAGGGCACCCGGGCATAACCGGCGCGATGCCCCAGCCTGATAATACTGCCCTGCCAGTGCTGCTTTAAATCACGCAATGGAACAGTCACCAGCCCTCGCAATGGGTCAGCCAGAAATATTTTCTCTTCGACTGAGCCGATAACGCCAATCGCATGTTCGACATTTGAAAAACCCGCATTTATCGTAATAATGAAGGGCAGATTTTCTTCGAGCACTTCAGTCAGGCTTTTAGGACTGTAGGCTGCTTCTGTGAAACCGAGATTGCGGCACCCGGCTACCGAATGACCGGTCAAAGAGCCGATAAAGAGAGTTTTAACCCTTCTGACAGCCTCATATTCGGTTATCGGTTCGCCATAAAGACAACAAATGGTCGCCAGGGCAGACGGCACACAGGTCACCTGCAAGGTCTGCATGGTTACGCCATTCAGGTCATACGTTTCCGGCCCGACCAGGGGTGCGGCAGGCAATATCAGAATAAGTTCAAGTAACCCGACACCGATAAAAATAACACCGACAAGTAAATGATGAGCTTTTCGAAAGTAATCATCAGAACAGGCAACTGCCTTGTGAGCAAGATAGCCAAGCAACAGCAGTTTCAAAAAGCAGATTATCACCCAGACAGGCATAGCTGGGTCAAATTCCATTGCCCGCACGATAAATCCGTTGCGTGACAGAAGCAGGCAACCGGCAAAAAATGCGACCGCCAGAATGACCGGCAACCGCAAACGCTCAAACGCTGATTGCTGAGCAACAGATGCATCGCGAACCCGCGACCGGGCATGCAGCACCACGAAAAAGGCGGCAATAATTCCAGCCACGGCTTTCAGCCAAAATTCTATGTACATTCCTTACCATGGCATTATCTGACACAGGTTGACAACAGAAATTTTAAAAAACCGGCCCACCTGCGCCGCCAATGTTTAACTAAGGCTTCAGCAGATCGATGACCTCGTAAACTTCCTGCGGCTTACTTTTTCCCTTGAGCATCACCGGTTCAAGCTCGTTAAATTTTATCATGTGGCCGACCTCACGCCAGACGCTATCTGAAATGAGAATCTGGCCTGGCTGTGCCTTGCTTTCAAGTCTTTCGGCCAGCAAAAATAATAATAAAATCCTATGCTGCAAAGAAGATAATCAGGACAATAACTCAAGCATTAAGCAGTTGGTCAAAAGGAAGCGCTTTAATTTGATCATCGCAAGCCAATTTCCGCAATCGCAGCAAATCAAAAAAAACCGGCCTGGGCCGCGCTAACGCAATTCAATAAAATATTTTAAAAGATTTTAAAAAAAGTTCTTGACACTTTGCAGCAAATTGACGATAATAATACTGCAACGCAGCAATAAGTTAAAACAATCGAAACTAATTAACAGGAGTTTTAAAATGAACAAATGGATGGAATTTTCAAACGAATACGCTCAGCTGATGAAAGACAATTTCCAGGTAATGAACAAATTCTGGCGCGCCAGCATGGACCAGACCTCTGGTTACAACAAGAAGAGCGTGGAGCTTTTCTTCGATCACATGAATCGCAACGTGGAATTCATGCACGAAATGTACAACAACACTTCATCTTCCAACGAAGAAATCAAGACCCTCTATCGCGAAAATATTGAAAAATTCAATACCCGCTTTCAGAAAGTCTATGAAGAAACCGTAAAGGCCATGACCCCGAAGCACATGACCGCTGAAAAGTAAACCGCATGACGGGGAGTCTTCTGCGATGCCCGAGGCATTTCAGACGACTCCCCTCAACGCAAAGCAACAATTCCTTGCTACAACGCAATAATATCTTGATAATAGCTGGCCAATTGCAGGTTCAGGGCCGGCACCCCGCAAGTGAGATTTTTCACAAGCAAAGATATCAACGGGCAACCGTGATTTGTAAAAAGTTTAAACGCAGCTGTCGCAGTTTTTTCGCGGCGCTGTCTGTAAGATAATTTAATAAGCATAAGCAGGCCCAACCGAGGCCCACAGGAGAAAAAAAATGAAAAGAATGACTGGTAAAGTAGCTCTCATCACCGGCGGCGCCGCAGGAATTGGCCTCAAAGCCGCAGTTATCTTCGCCGAAGAAGGCGCAACCGTTTATGCTCTCGATATCAGCGACAAGGCCCTGGCCGGTCTCGCCGATGTTAAACTTTCAGCTGAAGCTACCGGCAAGATCATCGGCAAAAAGGTCGATGTTTCGAGTCACGCCGATGTTAACAAAGTTGTTGATGAAATTCATGCCGCCGAAGGCAAAATTGATTGTCTGGTCAACAACGCCGGCATTACCGCTGACGCCACTCTTCTCAAAATGACCGAAGAACAGTTTGACCGCGTCATCAAAGTCAACCTCAAGGGTGTCTACCTGATGGCCCAGGCCTGTGCCGCCAAAATGACCGCCGCCGGCAAGGGTTCGATCGTTAATACTTCCTCAATCGTTGGTGTACAGGGCAATTTTGGCCAGACCAACTACGCAGCCGCCAAATCAGGCGTCATCGGCATGACCTATACATGGTCACGCGAACTTGGCCGCAAAGGCGTGCGTGTTAATGCCGTTGCTCCCGGTTACACCTGGACAGACATGCTGGCTACCGTTCCCGAAAAGGTAATCAAGATGCTCGAAGAAAAAACTCCGATGCAGCGCCTTGGCCAGCCCGAAGAAGTTGCAAAACTTTATCTTTTTCTGGCCAGCGATGAAAGTTCTTATATCACCGGTCAGGTTATCGGCGTCGACGGCGGCCTGAAACTCTGATAAAATGCCCAAAGAAAGGTCAGATGCCATGTTCGAAAATAAAGAATCCCTGGCTCAGCAGATCGATGCAGTAACCGAACAATTTTTGCGGCAGACCGCCGGCGAACTCGATTTGTATCCGCGCGGGGTCACCCCCAGAGAAGAAGTCTGGCGGGCCGGCAATGTTTCACTGGTTCGTTTCGAAAGCCCCGAAGGGGTTGAAGGCCAGCCGTTGCTGATTGTTCCGTCATTGATCAACCGCTGGTATGTTCTTGATATCACTGAAGAAGTCAGCTATATCAAAGAATTCGCCAAAAAGCGCCCGACCTACCTCATCGACTGGGGTTACCCGGGTGCCGAAGTCGGGCATCTGCCGCTCAGCCACTACTATCATCGCTCAATCAGACGGGCCGCCAGGTTTATCTGCCGCGAGCACGGTTTCGAAAAGCTGGATATGCTTGGCTACTGTATCGGCGGCACCATGGCTTACGCCTTCAGCTGCCTTGAGCCCGACATGGTTGATCACCTCGTGCTTCTGACCGCACCGATCGACTTCAACAACGCCGGCATCTTCGCGACCTACGCCGAACATTTCCCGACTGAAGAATTTGCAAAAAGCATGGACATTATGCCGGGCTGGCTGCTCGCCTTCTCGTTTCAGTTCGTGCAACCCATGGGAACTCTTCAGAAAACGAAGATGTTCAAAGACAAGTTCGAGAGCAAAGGCTTTATGAAGCTCTATAACGCCATGGAACGCTGGATTTCTGACCCCGTTAGTTACCCGGGCAAAGCTTATTACCAGATGCTTACCGAACTCTATAAAGAAAATCTGCTGGCCCAGGGCAAGCTCACCACTGCCGAAGGTCAGCTCGTAGACCCGGCGGCACGCCGCTCAAAAGCTCTGATTCTCAATGCCGGCAAAGACCACATTGCGCCGCTGTGCACAACAGCCCTGCCGGCCACCGACCGGGCGCCTGCCACTCAGGTAACTATTCCGTCGGGCCATATTGGCATTACCACCGGGCGCAACAGCAAAGATGCCTGCAAAAGCGCGCTTGATTTCATAATGAACTAAGGAGACTGACAATGTTTAACATGATGGGCGAAGATATGATGAAGCAATGGACCGAAAACTGGGAAAAACTTATGGGCGACCAGCTCGAAAAACTGGTAACCAACGACAAATTCATCAGCGAAATGTCGAAATCGCTGGCCGCGACCATGACCGGCAAGGCAGTGTACACAAAGATGCTCGATGAACAGATGGCCGCCATGAACTTGCCGTCACGCACCGACATCGTCAAAATTATGCAGAAACTCACCGACATCGAAGAACGCCTCGTAGACCTTACCGAGAAGTTCGAAGATTACGTTGACGCGCAAGAAAGCCGCCCGGCAGCAGCGAAAGCCGCAGGCAGTGAAGCTCCGGCCGAAGCCAGGGGCAAAAAACACAAAAAATAGTTCTCCACTGGACTTGGCAGCCTGCCGGTCTTAGAATCAATAGCAGCAGCAAGAGGCTGCAAAAATAACAGACCGACAGGAAAGAGAGAACCATGGCAAAAGCAAAAGAGCAGAAACAGAAGCCCGAAGAATACCAGGAACTCGTCTCGCGCTCAGTAATGAAGCGTTACACCGAGGCTGACCGGCGCCGACTGGGCATGACCCCGACCCGCAAGACAGCAGTGTTTCATCAGGGCCCCTGGACTCTCTATCGCTACGGCGATGATTTTAAGTCGGATTACGCTCCGGTAGTCATCGTGCCGTCTCTGATCAATCGCAATTACGTTCTCGACCTGCTGCCAGGGCATTCTTTGATTGAGCAGTTAAAGGCCAGTGGTCTCGACGTTTTCATGATCGACTGGGGCGACCCTGATGCTGGAATGGGCGAGATCGGGTTTGATCATTACATCAGCGTCTGGGTGCGCCGCGCCATTCGCCAGGTCAAAAGAATCACCGGGCATAAAAAAGTGCAACTGGCCGGCCAGTGCATCGGCGGTATGATGGCAGCGCTCTACGCATCGCACGCCGATCTGCGCCAGGATATCAGCAGTCTGTTTTTGCTGACGGCACCGATTGATCTTGCTGAATCAGGTTTGCTCTCGAACTGGACCAGCGCCGAAGGCTTCGATATCGAAAAGTTAACCGCCGCCTATCAGGGAATCGTGCCGGCGCAGTTCTTTCACGCTTCTTTCCCCCTTCTCGATACCCGCAATCAGCTGAGCAAATACCGCCGGTTGCAGGAAAACTTCGAGATTGAAGGCTTTAAAAACGTCTGGGAAGCCCTGGATATCTGGGGCAGCGATAACGTCGACTTTGCCAAAAAGGCATTTAAAGAGCTGATCAAGACTTTTTACCAGGAAAATGCTTTCTGTAAAGGCCATTTTTCGATCATGGGCGTGCCCGTAAATTACAAAGATATCGATATTCCGACCCTGTGTCTGGTAGCCCGTGACGACCACGTCTTCAGCGAAAAAGCAGCCAGAGTGATTCTTGACTGCAAAGCTGCAAAAAAAGGCAAACTGGATTATCATGTTATTCCGGCCGGGCATGTGTCGCTGATCGCGGCCCACCCTGTCAGAGTTACTACTTATGCTCTGATCAAAGAATTTTTGACCAGATAACACAATCACAAGGAGCAGAAAATGACTGAAGTATTTATCGTTGGCGCAGCCAGAACAGCAATCGGCACCCTGATGGGCGCTCTCAAATCAGTGCCGGCCCACAAACTCGGCAGCGTGGTAATCAAGGCCGCTCTCGAACGCGCCGGCGTCAAAGCCGACCAGATAGATGAAGTAATGATGGGCAATGTTCTGATGGCCGGTCAGGGCCAGGGCCCGGGCCGCCAGGCCGCCCTCGGCGCAGGCATTCCCGAAAGCGTACCCGCCTGGGCAGTGAACCAGTTGTGCGGTTCGGGCATGAAAACCATCGCTCTGGCTGTCGATGCCATTCGCGCCGGTGACGCTCAATGTATCGTGGCCGGTGGCATGGAAAGCATGAGTAACGCCCCCCATCTTGCCGATCTGCGCAATGGCACGGTTCTCGGCAATGTAACCTTTAAAGATTCAACAGTTTATGATGGTCTCACCGACGTATTTTCGGGCGAACACATGGGCATGACCGCCGAATGGCTGGCAGACGAGCTCAAAATCACCCGCGAAGAAATGGACCAGTTTTCTGCCGAAAGCCAGAAACGTGTTGCCGCCGCCTGGGAAGCCGGACGTTTCAACGACGAAATCGTGCCGGTCGAAATTCCGCAGCGCAAAGGCGACCCGATCATTTTCAAGAAAGACGAGCATTTCAGGGCCGGAACCACAGCTGAAAGCCTTGGCAAGCTGAAGCCGGCCTTCAAAAAAGACGGTTCAGTAACCGCCGGCAACGCTTCAGGCATCAATGACGGTGCCGCTGCTGTGGTCGTCGCTTCGGCCGAATTTGTTAAGAAACACAACCTTAAACCTCTCGCCCGGATCGCGGCCCACGCCACGACCGGCCTGAATCCCTCAAGAATGGGTCTTGGCCCGGTTTCTGCAACGCAGAAAGCCCTGTCCAGAGCCGGCTGGAAAATCAGCGATCTTGACCGCGTCGAAGCCAATGAAGCTTTTGCGGTGCAGTCAATCGGCGTTATCCGTCAGCTCGGGCTCGACCCGGCAAAAACGAATGTCAACGGCGGAGCCATCGCGCTCGGTCACCCCATCGGTGCTTCCGGGGCCCGGGTGCTGGTAACGCTGCTGTATGAAATGATGCGTGCGAACGCCGGCAAAGGCCTCGCCACCCTCTGTGTGGGCGGCGGCATGGGCGTTGCAATGGCAGTCGAGCGCGTCAAGGCTTGATTCCTTTCCTTGCCTCTGCTCAGCATCATTAACTGCGCAGACATTCAGGGCCCGGGGGCTTCCCCCGGGCTGTTTTTTTTTCGGGCGACCGGCGGTCAATATGCGCCTAGACGCACATTGTTTCAGGTGAACTGCCTTTCTTTCACCATCAATTTCTTGAATGCTTTCACTTTCTTATGAGAAAAGCGAAAAGCAATTATTGCATTTTTTCCCCCCGATCGAGGGGGTCAGTTTCCTGTTTTATCGAGAGAAAGTTTGATCAGCTCTGAAATATACTGCATCTGCTTCGCAGTCTGTTCGGAAAGGGCAAGAGCAGCATGAGCGCCGTAGGAACCGTCCTGGACATCTTTTGAGATTGCCTTGACGATTGATACGATCTCGTCGATAGATTGCCCAAGTTCGGGGCTCACTCGCGTCCCCATCTCCTTACGCATATCCATGAGAATTCGGGCAGTCCTGGCTCCTGTCATGACCATCATTTCAGCAAGCCTTTGCCAATATTCATCGGCTCCTTTACCATCCAGGTTTTCGGAAACCGCAACATTCCTGGCGACTTCAAGCGTTCCACGAATGTATTCCATCGCAAGTGCGGGATCTGAGTCAGGGCGAACAACTGGAGGATAGGCTTTGAGAATCTCTTCGAGAATTCCGGAAAGATATTTTAGCCCACGCCCCGTGGCCCCAGACCAGTCTTCCCAATCGTTGGAGCTTCCCGAGGCCCCGTCATATGACTGCGAAACGGTCTTCAGTTCCAGATCAAAACGGGCCAACGCCGATTGAATCTGTGAAGGAAGACAGCTTCCCGGGTTTTTCAGAATGAGCTTTTCGAGAACCAGATGGCATGTCCAACCCACCTTCGAAAGAGATTGCTGGGTCTGAAGCCAATATTGCGAATGCCCGTAACCGTCCCATTGGAGGTTCCCAAGGTGAAACTTGATGGCTGTCAAAGTTCCTCTTTGAAAAGCCTGCATCCTCATTTCCGGAGTAATCGCGGCCGAGGCTGCGGTTTCTCCCACCGAAGCAGAATGACCTTGATCGAAAGCGGCCTTGACCCTTACCCGCTGAGCCTGAATTGCCATGAATTCACGAAGAAGGGGGGTGTAAGCGTCCCCGGCGAACCCGACAGAAGCCACCCCGAAAATTATGCTGATTCCGGCGATCCCCAACTTGATAAAGGATTTCATATTCATTGGAAATTTCCCCTCAAAAAAATTACAACTATAAATTTTACCATACTCACAAAAATTTCGGAATGCACCCTTTAGCAGTGGCAAACAACGAGGAGGCGGAGTTTGAAGCCCATTCAGAGCATGATTAATCGGCCCTCATCCAGAGAATAGCGACGGTCGTGAGCGGAAAGGGACGACGGGCGCGTGTGTTGCGCAAGCAAGACCCGTGATCTGGCCTGTTTTCCGCGTCGAGGCGATTGTTACAGCCCTTATTAACTCTGATATTCAGCTAAACTATTTTCTTTTTTGAAACCAGCAGAATTACAATCAGCCACCAGAAAAGGATAAATGCAATTGGCTGGTATTCAAAGAACGGTTCCCTGACTTTAACACAGGATGGGTGGTCATCAACAATTACAACGGCATCTGGATTAAAATGGGCAACTAGCTGGTTAGGCAGATTCCAATAGCTGATGAAGTCTGCTTTAAGCGTCTGACCAATCTTGATCCTGGACTCTGGCGATAAGGTCACCTCAACATTAAAATGCCGGCCAGGAAAAAAAATATCGTTGTCAGTAGAGGCGATGATTTCTATTTCAAGCGATGTTATATCTGAAGAATAGTATCTTGCTGCATCAAGAACTTTGAAGGTCACCGCATCGGCACTATGGCATATTATTGCCATCAGGTCGGCAGGTAGAAGCATAAATGCCAGAATAAGCACTGCAATCAGCGGAAGTCGCATTAATCTGGGAACTGTTGGCCTCAAGAGCTTGCCTCCGCGTCATCTGTATCAGTTCCTTTAATTTCATTCTTAAAGATTTCTGTAGCAGCTATTTCTGAATTATGCAGACACTTTAAAAGCCCTGTGACGAGAAGTAACAAACTCAATAAGAACATTATCAAAGCCATATCTGGTAGATAAATTTTCCCGTTAAAAAACCGGAAAACGTTTTGCGCCGCGTAGGCAAACCAGAAAAAAGTTGTTGAAGCCATGTATTTGGCACCGAACTTGGTGAAATAAATGTATAAAACAGTCGGTAAGAAAACAGCCGACAGTAAAATTACAATTTCATCGCCACATTCAATAGAATGGAATGGCACCAATAGCTCGATAAGTCCGGCTATGGGTATCGAAAATGCGATCGTCACAGTATCAAGCAGGTGGAATTGCAGCGGATGAAGATTCCACCAGGCACAGAACGTAAAAACGATCAGAGCAAACCAGACCTGCAGCCGATTTCGATTGCTGTATCTGCCAATTAGTCTGCCCATATTATTAATATTTTTTGCCCGAGGCTAACCTGATGATTGAGCCTGTTAACCAAATTTGTTGTTGATTCTTGCACTAGATTCTCCTGAAAACTTTGCTTTCATTTGCACTAAATTATTCAAAAAGCAGCTCGGGATACACCTTTTAATGCTTCAAAATTCATGTCATAAGTTGTCTTATTGCTTTATATTTTGTCCTGCATTGTTCTCAGGTTGTGTTCACTTTTTTGCTTTTTGCTGGAACGACGGTCGTGACCTGATTAATTTTTTTCAATTGTTCTCAAAAATTCTTCTGCATCTAATACTTTGAATTTATCAGTTTTAAAATCCTTATTATTTCTGGTTATGAGAAAATCCACACTATTTTCTGCAGCAATAGAGCTATGTACGTCATCCTCGAAATCTTTGAATTTATTGGAAATCGCTTCTTTAATATTTTTAAGAGAAACCCCTGGCACCGAAAAGATACGCAAACTATCATGGATAAATTCATCAGCTATCTTTCTGTTCAATTCTTTTGAGATGACATAATGGGTATTCGCCAATGTAAGCGGCGAAACCAGACCAATAATCTTTTGAGTCTCGATTAATTCAATAATTTTTGCGGAATATGATGAAAATGGCTCCCTGTCTAGAAGCCAATCAAGCAGGATATTGCAATCAATGTATGCCTTTATCATGACAGGTGCTTATCTCTCAGGTAAGTTAATTTTTGGGCTTCAGCATCAAAATCAGAGTTGCTAATTATGCCTTTATATTTTTTTGCAATTGGGGAGCGAATTTCTGACTCGGAATCATTATTACTTCTCATCAGGAAAGACTTGTACAACTCTTCAGTTAATGCACTGAGAGATTTTTGCTGCTTTGAAGCGTAGATTTTTATTCTCTCAATTATTTCCTTATCGAGCCTAAGCGTAAGCTTTGTATCCATCTTGGGCCTCCACTGACGTATCTATTTCAAGCATACGTCAACGTGCCCGATTGGTCAAGTTCAATTGGTCTTTCTCAGATAACGACGCCTGTGATCGGCCTCATTTTCCGCGTCGATGCACGTTCGGCTTTTTAAATCTGTGAATCGGAAAGGTAATTATTCACCCTATTTAAGATTAATTTTGTCCTTTCTTGAAGGAATTCCTCATATTTTTCGTAGCAGAGCAAGTTTTTGGGAATAAGATAATCTTCTCCCAATAAAACCTTCTCTTCAAACGATTCAAAGGCAGCCATTGGGTTAGTATTTGTTTTAAGAATGTTATTTATCGCTCCCAGTAATTGCATGTTGGCAAAATGGTTGATTTTTTCTTCAGAAAAACCATTTTCCCTCAGTTTCGATTGAGGAAAAATATGATCTCTTTGGGGAGAATTTCGATTCAGTAAGGTTGAAAAATCGATACCACCTCCCACGAGAATATTAAGGAGGGGATCAAGAGTATTGTCTTTGCCAATGAGTTCATCAAAACTAGAAAATTTTTCGGCTTCTTTCATTAGTGCAATACATTCCTCGACGGGAAACGCATTTTGCTCACTTTTTTTTGCTTCAAAAACCACCTTCGCAATTTTATCAAGTCGATTCTCAACGTATCTGACAGCGTATCTAGATAAGATTGCGGCATATAAATACCTTCTCATCCGCCTATATTCTTTTTCAGGAACCTCCTGCGTGGGCCTTAAATAAAGAAACAATGCAATCGGAATTAAAATATTGTACCCTCGGTCGGCCCTTTGGCCCCCTGATAGTAAGCGCCAAGTCTTTATCCCACCACCCTTGCTTTGGACTAAAAAATCAATAGTTGATTTAATGGCCAAATTTGCTTTGGGAAAAATGCTTTCAAACTGCGCCATTAGATCAGACTTTCTAATTTGATCAACTTTGTATTGGGAAGAATTACCAAGGAACACCATCAGGGAACGTATTACAAAATCCTTAGTAACAAAAAACTCCCCTTTTGAATTAATTTCATTGCAAAGAGTTTCAATTGATTCGCTTGCTTTTGTCCACCTTGATTTCATCAGAGAAAAAACTAAATCCATCTTACTTAGCTTGGTTCCTCCGTCATTCACCCGAACAAAAATGTCAGCAACCTCGTCCAGACTCTTGCACTCTTCAGTTGTTAATGCATCTGCGTCAATAAAAGAAATCGGTACCCGCGACTCCCAGGTCAGGGCGGTTCTGACGTCATCAATAATTTCACACGCCTTTATGTAAGAAGAGCTATCTGCACTCAGAGAAAACTTGTTCTTTAGGACAGTTTGTTTATAGGTCTTGATTCGGTCAGGGGGAAGCCTGGCAAAATCTTTTAGCCGCACCATCATTCTTTTTGGGTTTCGTGTTGAATAGCTTTTTAACTGGTCGATATTGAAAAACCGTACGAAATACTTAATTTCGCCTTGACTTGAATAGGCTTCACACGAAAGATCTATATAGAGATCCCGTGAGTTGTAGGTCCCCTCAAGGCCCAAATATAGCGATTGAAGCCTTTGTTGCCCATCTAAAACAAAAAACTTTGCTTCGTTTGCTTTTAGTTCATTTTGCTTTGGGGTGCTTTGGCCATCTTCATAAGTTCGAATAAACTCATGATAAAGGATGATACGACTGTCAACATTATTCTCTGTTTGGCCTTCAACCTGAAGTTCTTCGGGTTCGCCAATTTTGTTAGAACCAACGGCTTTCCAAAAAAGGAAAAATCCGATGGGATATCCCCGAAAGAGACTGTCGAATAATGCACAAATTTGCTCTTCACTCCAAACAAATGATCGCTGAATATCAGGGAGGACAACTGCACCGGTGTTGATTTGGGTCATTAATGATAAAATTGAATACAAAAAAGATCTCCTTACTTTTAATTTTTTTGTGACCGTAATAAATTACTGATTTGCAACGACAAAATGTGTCGCATCCAAAATATTGATCATTTGGAAAACCACCAACATTGTTTTTTAGTCGAACGACGGTCGTGAGCGGAAATGGCCAGACGGCGCGGGGCTTGCTCCGCAAGACCCGTGACGGCGATCATTTTCCGCGTCTACGCGATTGTTCGACGGTTTAATTTTATTCATCAATGAAATAATCTGAATCAATTTTCTTGAATTCGTGATTTTTTCTACGTAGACACCTTACATTTGGCCACCTATCCATGCATGATTGCCAAGTTAAAGTGCACCCAAAATCACAAGCAAACTTTCGATTGATTACTGATCCAACAGACTGTTCAGCTGGTTAGTCTGTCATCAAAGAGCTTCGTATCGATGGAAGCAGGGTGTGCTTTTTGTTTTTGCCGACTGTTGTTTTCTTCATCTATCTGGTAGCCAATCATTTTGTAGCCTCGGCAGCGGCGAGTAAACATTTTTTCAAAAACTGCAATATTGTGATCAAGATAGTCGATTACAACCACTTCCTTTTTACTGTCATAGGCTCGATGCAGTCTGCCCGCATACTGTACAAGAGTCCCCTTCCAAGAAATAGGCATTGTAAGGAAAAGCATATCCAGTCGCTCATCGTCAAAGCCTTCGCCCAGAAAACGACCGGTTGCAATTATCACTCGCCTTCCCTCAGCTGGTATTTCTTTGATTTTCTCGAGAACATTCGCTTTTTCTTTCTTTTTCATACGACCCTTAAGAAGAAAAACGCCGGATGTCTTTTCCTGGAGCATCTGATACAGCAGATCCGCATGCTCTGTTCGCTCGGTTAAAACCAATGGATGTGTTCCTTTTTCTACCGCAGCAATGATATCTCCGACAATCATGGCGTTGCGTTCCGGATCACGGGAAAGCAATCCTTACATATCCTGAATTGAGACTTCGCCCGTTATACTGGTTTCAGGCAATTGGAAGCCTGTTCTTCTTACGGATACTGAGTGAATAAAAGGATGATTTAGAGACTGGTTTTTATCGCTGACCTTATATCTGACAGGTCCGCAATTCATTAGAATGATCGGGTGGTGCCCATCTTTCCTTGTTAAAGTGGCTGAGAGGCCCAGTATATACCTGGCGGGGCTGGATCTTACCACAATTTCGAAGCTTCGCGCGGAAATGTGGTGACATTCGTCAACAATGATAAAACCATAGTTCTCGACCAGACTATCAACGACGCCGTTACGAGAAAGACTCTGAATAACAGCGACATCGATCATTCCAGAGATTTTTCGTTTTCCTGCTCCGATTTTTCCAATGTCACTTTTTGATATCCCAAGGAAACTGCTCAATCGTGTAACCCACTGCTCCATCAGTTGCTGCCGATGAACCAGAATTAAGACATTTGTTTTTCTCTGAGCAATCATAAACGCCGCAATAACGGTTTTTCCAAAGGCTGGGGAAGCAGCAAGAACGCCGCTGTCATGACTTAACAGGGCTTCTGCCGCTTTAGTCTGTTCCGGTCGCAAACACCCGTCGAAAGAAGCCACAATTGACGAGCCGGAGTTTCGCTCATCTTTAATGTTCGGTTTAATTTGAAGGGATTTTAATAGCTCCAGAAGCTGATCAAGACACCCTTTTGGCAAAGCCAGGTGGTTTGGAAATTCTTCGCTGCAATTAATGATCCTGGGTTTATTAAAAACTGGAAACCTCATAGATTGAGCCTTGTAAAATTCGGGATTCTGAAAGGCAGCTAATCTGATGATTCTATTTCTTAATGCCGGCGACATTTTTTCTTTTGCGACAAAGAGCTGGCTTCCTACGACTATATCGATTGATTCTGGCAAAGCCCCGGTTATTGGCGCAGGGTTTTTAATCTTTGAAGGAAGGAGCTTCCAGGGTTCTAATTCATCATTGTCTTCCTCGACAGCGCTAATTCCAAGAATCTGGTTTTTCCTTTGCGCTTCAAGAACAATAAACTCAACCTCATCTAAAGACATCTTTTGAATAGAAGCCAAAAAGGCCCACTGATCAGGGTGTGGCTCGAAAGCCGAATTGATGAAAACGCTATTGCCCTGTTCTCTTGGCTTCTTTTGAAGAGGGAGTGCTATAAGATTGCCAAAGCCCCCTTTGGGTAACGTATCCTGACAGGGAAAAAGGCGGTCATAGGAATCCAGACCGAGGCCTGGGTATGACTCCATGGTTTCCGACAAAAGGAAGGTTCCGAGCTTTCGTGCAAGACTGGCTCGAACGGGTTCTTTAAAAAAGATCCAGATGTGACCGCCATTTCCTGATCTTGAGCGCTCAAACCCGTAAGAAATACTATGTTTCTCACAAATGGAAAGAAATGCTGTTGCATCTTCTTTCCAGGTATTTTTATCAAAGTCAATTGCCAGAAACCAGCAGGTTTCATCAGCGAGCAAAGGATAAATCCCCGCAGTGAAATCTCGACCGGAACGCTCTGTGGGATCGTAACCCTGGAGATGATTTCTTATCGTTAAATCGGTAAGAGGTAGAAACTCGCGATTTTTGCAAGTGCCGCACTTTATTGCCGGTTTCAAACAGAGTCCTGGTGACCATTCATTTTTGCAGACCGGTTGATAACCACTTTTACCGGTCTTTTGACTTTCAAAGCGCCGCGGGAAAACATCTTCTCTACCACGAAAATATGAACGAAAAAGACTGATTTTTCTTTCCGGTTGTGAGCTATTATCTGTTTTTTCGATTAAACCGCCAGAATTGTCGCGAACCATGAATTCATCATGAGTCAGACTCTTTTGTAAAAATTGAATCCTGGAAACGATTTTTGCTCGTTGCTCTTCAACGCCTTTTAACTTAACTTGCAACTCCTGAATTTCGTTTTCAATCTTATGCTTGCCCTCTAATATGGTCATTTTACCTGAGCCGAGCGGCGGTGGCTGCGATGTGTCCGGCAAATGAGGTAACAAAGGTTTTAAGGCCTGTCAGTTCTGATAGTTCTGAGAATGCGCCGTTAGAAAAGGCGTTTCGGGGAGAAGCTATAAGAGTCGATGAGGTATAAAGCTGTTCCTGAACAAGCTTGCGACATAAAATATCATACCTCGCCAGATATGATGCTCCTTTGAACTCCTTGAATACAGGAAAATGTGGTGAAGAGTCTTTTACTGGAGCTCTTGAGCCCGGAGCATCTTCAACGAGCATTAACCAGCTGATAAATGGTCGCGGCTGCTTTCCAAATGCCCCTTCACGGTAAGCAGTCCACAGATCATGCGCTGTGCCAATTGCTTCTTCTGAACGGTTGTTGAAATTATTTCCGAATGATGGGCCGACCTGACTTTTTAGTTCAATTGCGGCTACCAGTTCTCCCTTATGAATGACGAGAAGATCCCATAGCTTGGTGGGTCTGAAGTAGCCTGGCAGAGTCAAAACGGCACGATTTTGATGAATGTCGGCATGCGCCAGCCCGTTTTTGCGCAACAGGTCAAGCACAAGATCGATGAAACCATCCATGTTTTTTCCGCTGGTAACACCTGAACGTTCCCCCTGATCTGCTTTGCCGGAATCAACCTGCTTCTTTTTAGCGGCTTCGCGACTTTTCCAGAAGGCTTTTACCGCCAGACGCACCTTTTTCTGGTAATCAACAAGATTTAGTGCCATTTAATTTCTTTGGCATCCAAGAATTGCCCGTTCTTCTTCAGTCAGGCCATAAAGTTCAAATGTGGCATGATTACAAGCATTTACATCTCTCTTAATGGCGGCGTCAGTCAGCTTCTGCCGTAAAATGCCGGAAACATCTTTCCAGTGTGGAAGGCGAATGCGTCGAAGATATTGTGCCTGAAAACGCAAATAACCACCGCGCATTTTTGTCGAATAGGTTGCTATAAATGACTGGGTAATCGACGAAAGCAGCACCGCCTGTAATGCCCGCAGATCCCATTCCTCAGAAATTATGTAATAGAGATTGTGGTGGGGATACAAATTGCCTGGCTCGTAAACAATATGCGCCTCACCTTTAATATCGGGGATCAGCAGCTTTGGCTTTTTGGCAATGGCCGGATAAATACGATCAATCGTTCTATACCAGTTGCCCGGGGTTTTCTTTGCACAATGGCGATTGGCTATTATGCTTTTGCGTGCTTCAAGGTATTTTTTCAGCCTGGGGTAATCGCTCAGGTTAACAAGACCGTCCTTGTCATCAAAAGGATTTATCACGCCCAGCCCCAGCCATTTGACTTCGCCGGAAGCAATGTCGCGGGTTGTGACCAATGGCAGCTTTCTATCAGATTCGATGTCAAGAGTCGCGAAGTCTCCAATGAATTCTGAATCTGCACCGGTCGCCACACCTATGCCGATTTTGCAGGCCGTTTCTTCCAGGGATGGAAATTCTTGTTCAAGCCGTCTTATCAACGCCATTTGATCGGAAGTCTCAAGCAACCATGGCTCGGTACCTTTCGGAATCATCGCAAGTTCCCGGACATGTTCGCCGGAACTACATTTCCCTGAAAAAAGCAATTCATTAGCCAGAGAAGACAAGGCTGCTTTTTCAATTGCCGGTCGCCGGGCAATTCTTGTTTTTCCGGGCGGTTCGTTGCTGATAATAGTGATGGCCGGGTAGGCAATAACATCCTCATGAAATGCCGGAGTATCGACCATATCGACAAAAGTTTTCAGATGAAAATTCGAAGCAACAAGGTTACGCAAAGGCCCACCGTATTTGTTTTTCATCCATCTGTCAGAACATATGAAACCAAGGCAGCCGTTCTTTTTCAATACCGACAATGATCGCTCGATGAATGGAACATAAATATCCGCCCGGTCATATATTGTTTGATAACGCTTGCGATACTCTTCGATCAATGCGGCGGGAATCATCTCCTGTCGCAGATAAGGTGGGTTTCCGACAATGTAATCAAACTGCCCGGCAAATGGGGTAAGAAGGAAGTCGCCGTTGAACAGCCAGCGATCAGCAAGTGCTGTTGCTGATTGCTCGCTGATTCCCTTTTGCAGAAGAAGGCTGATTACGGCGGTTCTGGTATCGGAAAAAGTTTTAGAATGCAGTTCTACGGCGCGAATTGAATCTGCAAGCTCTTCAACCACCTGCCCCCCGGAACAGGTTTTCTGCCAGGAACTAAGCAGGCGGTTGATTGCCGGTAAAAGGAAATCGCCGCCTCCGAAGGAGGGCTCCAATAATCGCTTTTTATGCAGTTCTTTGTCCTCGATGTACCCTGACAGGTCGAGAATGAAATCGACAACTTCAGGGCGTGTAAATACTGCACCCCGTGATTCTGAGTTGCTTTCCAGAGACAGCTTTTTGACTGCGGCAATGACCTTCGGCGAACGAAGGTCAATCTCTTCGTCAAAATCATTCAATGTTAGCTGTCTTAAAACCAAGTTCCCTTGCCCCTTGCAAATTGCCGATTAGTGGCGCAGTTGTTGCAGAAAAACTTTTCTTGTGTCACTCAGGTTTTATACTACACCAACTTACCGCATTGACGCCATACCTTGTTATGTTCGAAAAAATCTGTAATGATCAGCCAAGAATCGCAAGTCAGCAACATATCAATATTTGTCCAGCAAGGCAAGGAGCTTTGCTTAATCAAAGCCAGATTCTGCCCTCAGCTTCTGATTTTGGTTATATATTTTTGTCTTATTTGTCTTTTTTTCCCGTCGAACGCGAGTCGTGAGCGGAAAGGGCTGACGGGCGCGGGTCTTGCGACTGCAAGACCCGTGAACGGCGGCCATTTTCCGCCTCGACGCAAATGTTAGGCGGCTTTGGCTCTCTTATTGACTTTATTTTCTGCTTTTTTAGTTTTT
>DAOPYA010000024.1:0-50400 GCA_035352635.1 Candidatus Rifleibacterium sp. | reverse complement strand
CTGGGTCGGCAAGAAACGCCTGACGGTCTTTGGCCTTCGCCCACGCATAACTGCTCTGGTGGTCGCAATTTCCACCGGCATTCTCATTACCATGCTGACCCTCGGTGTGTCGGCAATAATCTCTGAAGACGTCAGAATCGCGCTGTTTTCAATGGATACGCTGCGCCGTGACATCGACCAGTTGCAAGCTGAAACCAGAGGCCTGACCGAGTCTCGCAATCGCCTCGAACAAGAAAAGAAGGCGCTGAGCGAAGATGTCTCGCGCCTGACAACCGAAGTCAGAATCAAAGAAACCGAGAGCGTGGTGTTTCGCAAGGATGAACCACTGGCGGTCTGCGTCATCAGCAGCGGCCGAAGCCCCGGTGAAGTAATGAAAGAACTGACCACCCTGATAATAAACCTGACCGACAAGGTTAGAAGACGTGGCGTCAGAGTAAAAGACGAAATAGATTTTTTCACCGAGAATAAAGAACAGCTTGACCGCATGGCAGAACACATTGCCAGCACCACCCATGAACTGGTGGTGGGCGCGGTTGCCGCCGAGAACATCAATGCCGGCGAAGAACTTGGCAATGTCAGGTTTCTGGTGCTGCCCAACAACCTAATCTTCAACCGAAACCAGGAAATCGCTTCACTGGAAATCGACGGTGCCCAGGATCGCGGCCAGATTGCCCGCAGCCTCAAAGCCTTTATGGATGAGATAAACCATGAAGTCGTCAAGCTTGGCATGATTGCCAACCCGCTCACCGGGCGATTTGGCGATCTGTCATCCGAGTCGATGATTTCGTTTTACGACATGGTCAACCGCATCAAAGAACTGAACCGCAAGATCATTCTGATTGCTGTGGTTCCAGAAGACACCTATGCCATCGGCCCGCTGAATGTCACATTTCGCTTTGAAGAAACCGGCGAAAGCGTTTACACTACCGAAAATGAATAATTCTTGCGAATAATGAGCGGCCGCATTATTTTAGAAAAGAACAAAGTTTTTTGTGACTGTTTGCGGGTCAACGGGGGCACAGATTGATTACCGGTAAATATCAGATTGACGTTCTCTATGAAGGCCAGATGCTGGTTGATGGTGGCAACGCCTTTGCCGGCATTCCCCGCTCAGCCTGGGAACTCTTTGCCCCCCCCGACGAACATAACCGGGTGCGCTTCGGGCTGAATCAAATGCTGGTGCGTGGCCAGGGCATGAACATGCTCGTCGATGCCGGTATGGGCGATAAAATCAGGCCACGCAAACGACAACTGATGGGCCTTAACGAAAGTTCCCGTATGCGAGAGCGTCTCGCAGCACTTGGCCTGACCCCTGACGACATTACCCATGTGGTATTTTCGCATCTTCACTACGACCATTGTGGCGGTGCAACTGAATGTGACGGCGATACCATTCGACCGGCATTCAAAAATGCCCTCTATTACATCCAGAAATCCGAATGGGAAGCGGCGACCAACCCGAGCGAAATTTCGCGCAGCAGTTACTGCGTTCATGATTTTCTGCCACTTCAGCTCAATAATCGGCTTAAGCTCATAAAGGGCGATATCGAAATCGCTCCCGACATCTTTCTTGAAGTCAGCGGCGGCCATACTGCCGCTCACCAGACAATCAGAATCATCGACAGCCGCTTTCGGGTTATCTACCCGGGTGATATCTGCCCGACTCCTTTTCATCTTGAACCAGAGCGCCGTGAAGCCTTCGATCTTTTTCCAGAAGACACTCTGGCAGCCAGAAAACTGCTGCTGCGCCGTAGCCAGCGCCCTGATACCCTCATCGTTTTTTCGCACGCCGCCAACGGTGGTTTTTTCAAACTGATCCCTGGCCAGAATGGCCTTGAAGGCAGAGTTTTCGATGAAGCCTGAAAAAATAGCAATTTTAGCCAACGCTGCTTCCCGCACTCTCGACCGCCCGACTCTCGAAGCCGCTGCCGCCCACGTTAACCGCTTTTTACCCTGCGAAATAGTTTACACCACCAGCATCGAGAATGCCGGTCAGACTGCCGCCACTCTTTCGGCACAGTCTGAGTGCCTGGTTGCAGCCTGTGGTGGCGACGGTACAATTCACACTATCCAGAACCACCTCGCCCCCGGGGCCATCCTCGGCATCATCCCGGCAGGCACGGCAAACGTCATTGCCCGCGAACTGGGCATTCCAGCATCTATGCGCGATGCCGCCAAGCTTCTTCTGACCGGCGCCGTTCAACGCGCCGATCTTGGCGTATGCAACAACCGCCGGTTTATTTTTGTAGCCGGGATCGGCTTTGATGCAGAAGTTGCGGCCACGGTGCCGCCATTGCTCAAAAAGCTCTTCGGGCGCTACGCCTACCATCTCACCGGCTTGCATCATTTTCTTGGCTATACCCCGCCAGAACTTAAAATTACCGCCAATGGCACAACTCATAAGGGCCGATTCGCCATAATTGCCAATATGCGCCGCTACGGCGGTGAATTGTTTTTTGCCCCCGAAGCCCGCTACGACGACGGGCAGCTCGACATGATTCTGGTGAATGACTTTTCGACCCGCACCATGCTGCGCATACTGAGTTTTGCCAAGGGCCACAGCCCGTTTCCAGCCTCTGGAGTTACCAGGGTAACCGCATCCGAGTTTAAAATCAGTTCCTCGTTGCCTGTGCCCTACGAGCTTGACGGCGAGGTTTTCGCGGCCACCAGCGAATTTTCGATCAGCGTTGAAGCTGGTGCCGCCAGGTTCATCACCACATGATCGATTTTCTCGGCGTTGGCCTTGATCTGCTGAAGCTCCTTCTGATTATTCTGCTGACCGGCACAGCAATTATCAGTATTATTGCTCTTCTGCACCCGCTTACCTTCAATCTCAAACTCCGGGCCTCAAAACTCGGGCAACGGGCTGAAATATGGGCCTCGTATTTTTTCGGTACTCTCAAAATCGGGGTAATCGCAACTCCCGACACCCAGGATCTGACGCTGAAGTTTCTGTTCTGGAAAAAGCTCTTGCAGCGAAGCCAGCGCAGCAAAACACCGCGACCTGCCAGCCGGCCAACACCTCCGTCATCCGGTGCAGATGCCTCCCCGGGCAGCGGTTCGGCAACAAGCACCGTCAGGCCCGCCACAACTGATGAACCGCACACGCCGGCTGAGAACGCCTTTCCTGGCGCCCTGCCTGAACCTGAACGCTCATCTGAACCAGCGCCCGTCAGCCATGCCGATGCAACCAGCGAAGCAATAATAGCTCCGACCGGCCAGACCGTGGTTCAACCAGACTCAACAACCATGCCCGCCATCGTTCAACCAGATAAAACCACACCGCGGGCTTCACTACCTGAACCCGAAACAGGCGAATCAGCCCCTGAAGAATACCAAAGCCCAGAAACAAAAGCCCCACCTTCGCTCCCGCCTGTAGTCAACCCTGAACCACAGACAACCGCTTCAAAAACCTCAACCGGCCCGGCACCAATTGATGACAAGCCGCTCAAGCCAATCGCAGCAGTCTCTGCCGAGCAGACACGCAACCAGACACGCGACCAGAATGAAACGGCCGCCAGCCCGGGCGACAGCGCCAGAAATGCACAACCGGCCGCCAACAACTGGCGTGGCAGGTTTCGCAAGTTCAAACGCGACCTGAGCCGCCGATACTTGCAGGTTAAGGGCTGGTTACGCATTTTCATGCGCAAGTGGCAGGTGCTTTTCCCTGTGTTTCAACGCTTCTGGAAACGCGGGAAAAAGGGATTCAGCATAAGCGACCCGACTCTGCTGCTCAGATATGCCCTGCATGAACCATATCTGACGGGCATGTTTCACGCCAACCTTGCGATTTTGTCGGGAATGGCAGGCCGCTTCGGTGTTAATTTTCAGCCAATGCCGGTTTTTGCTGAACCCTGCGTCTATGCCCGGGGCCGGGCGACGGCAATCATTCGACCCTGGCGTCTGGTGCTCGCGATGCTGGGGTTGTTGTGCGAACCAGATCTCTACCGTGAACTATGGCAGTTATTAAAATGGTATTGGGCGAGCCGGAAGCGTTCATGAAAAAATTGTTTTTTTCACCATGGGTTTCTGTTAAGATGTTAACGAAACTCAGGAGGTTCTAACACCAATGGCTCTTGATTCTTTAATCAAAACTGTCCTCTCGGAACTAAAAGTTGCAATTAACTCAAAAACGGTTATTGGTGAGCCAACCACCTTTAAGAACTGGACCGTGATTCCGGTTACCCGCGTTTCATTTGGATTTGGAGTCGGAGGCGGCAATGGAAAAGCCGATGCCGCAAACTTTGGCGGTGGTTCTGGCGGTGGTGCAACCATTGAACCGGTTGCTTTTATCGCTATCAGCGACAAAGAAGTTAAACTGATCTCATTGAAAGAAAAAGAAACGATCTGGGAAAAGATTCTCAAGCCGGAAGTCGGCGAGAAAATATATAACAAACTCATGGGTATTGCTGAAAATCAGGATGTCACTGTTCCCGCAAGTGACAGCGACAAGGCCTGACTTGATTTAGAATTCTCTCAGAGAGGGAGTGGTTACTATCATAGAAATTTTAAAACAGATTCCTTTGTTTCAAGGGCTTGAAGAAGGTGACCTCAAGAAAATTTCCGAGGTTGTCAAAGAGCAGACTTTGGCGGCAGGCAGTTGCCTCTTCAAAGAAGGCGACCAGGGCGATGCCTTTTACCTTATTAAAGAAGGTGCAGTTGAGGTCTACAAAAAAGATAACGATGCCGAGAAACTAGTGAACAAAATCGCTCATACTGATGAGAGCAACTTTTTCGGCGAAATGGCACTGATTGAAGGTGGGGCACGCAACGCCACCGTAAAAACCGTTTCTGAATGCAAAGTTCTCATGATCGATAAGACGAATTTTGACATGCTGCTGCGATTGAATTCGTTTATCGCTCTGCGCATCATGACCGCTCTCAGCCGCCGCCTCAGAAAAGATTCAGCACCAAAAGCCGAAGAAAAATGCGGCAAAATTATTACTTTTTTCGCTCCCAAAGGTGGGGCAGGCAAAAGCGTCATTGCCGCCAACATGGTGGCAGGCATTGCTAAATTAACTAAAAAAACAGCGCTGATCATCGATCTCGATTTGCAGTTCGGTGACCTCGCGTTCATGCTGGGCCTGAAGGGCAAAAAGACCATCGCCGACGTTGTCGAGGCCGAACCCACCACCCCCGATGACCTCAAAAAATTTCTCACCGAACACGCTCTGGGCTTCAGCATCCTGCCTTCACCGATCAAGCCTGAACAATCTGAAATGGTGAATTCAACCCACCTGCGCAAGATTATCAAGATTGCCCAGAAAATGTTCGATTTCATCGTTATCGATACACATTCCCTGTTCCAGGATCTCACGATCAACGCTCTTGATATTTCAGACGTTATCTGTCTGGTAATGTCACCCGAAATGAACCACATCAAGAGCATGCACGTCTGCATGAAGGTCATGGAAACCCTGAAATACCCTGCCGAAAAGATACGTCTGCTGCTGAGCCGCGAAGACTGCATTTATGCGAAACCGCGTGCCGACATCGAGACAGCCCTCAAGCGCAAGTTTGATTTTTCGCTGCACGATGACTGGAAAAGCGCATCTGAAATGATTAA
Source organism: Candidatus Rifleibacterium sp. (assembly GCA_035352635.1). GTDB lineage: Bacteria > Muiribacteriota > Ozemobacteria > Ozemobacterales > Ozemobacteraceae > Rifleibacterium. The sequence goes on along the minus strand of DAOPYA010000024.1, from coordinate 44,834 downwards.
CGATCAAAAAACCATTTTTGACCGCGATACCCAGTCGGCCTATCGCTCAGATATGATGACCCTGATCGCCAGCCTGACCGGTGAAAAGCTCGGAGAAACCAAAAGCGGCTTTCTCGGCTCGATCAAGAAGCTTTTCGGCAACTAACCGGCTTTCTGCCGGTTTATTTCCCAGACCATATGCGGAAGCTGCGGCAGCAACAATCTGGTTGCTGCCAGTTTAACCGCCCTGCTGCTGCCTGGCAGACAAACAAGAATTTTGCCGCCCGCCAGCCCGGCGGTCGCACGGCTCAGCATGGCTGCCGCGCCGATCTGCTGGTATGAGATCAGTCGAAACAGTTCTCCGAAGCCATCAAGTTCTTTTGTGAAAAAAGCCCGGGCCACCTCGATTGTACCGTCGCGTTCGGTCAGACCGGTGCCGCCACTGGTAATTATCGCGTCGAGGTCATGGCGCTGCAACCAGTCTACGAGAGCCTTTTTCATCAGGTCGGGGTCTTCACGCACGAGCTGGTAACTGACAATTTCGTGCCCACCGGCGGCCAATGTTTCTTTGAGAATGGCTCCCGACCGGTCTTCAGCCTCTGACCTCGTGTCTGAAAAGCTCATGATCCCGAGTCTCAACTTTGCTGCGGCAGCCTTTTCATGTGCCTTGTGACTCAAAATGTGACTCATTGCCCTGTTTTCCTTTCAGCGTCCAAGGTTGACTACCGGGCTGACCGAACGGGCTATATCAGCCAGTTCGGCGTCTTCAACCAGCATAAAATCAAGCTGATCGTGGGTATCAAGAAAACGCTCGACCCCCTCAACAATCAGACAAGACAATCTGCCGGCTTCCTGACTGCTGATGCGGGTCGCAGGCTCAACACCGATGGTCAGCGTTTCACCTGCCTGACCGGCGCGGTTTACCGAGAAAACATAGACGGCAGCCACTTCTTCGAGGGGCGTGAAAACCGTTTCCAGATATTCAATAAAACCCACCGGCAATTCAGGGTCGGGCGTCGAAAAAATCATCTGTTCGCCATCGGCGATATTTATATCTTCAACCATTGAACTTTGCTGATTCTCAAAACGCCGGCCGGCCTGAATCAGCAGTTTGGCAGCTTCAGGGGGGGAAATATCTATTGAAACACCCCCGGAAGCATGCAGTCTGATAGCATTATTCTTGACAAAAAGTTCGGCAAGCCAGGCAATCGAACCATGGCAATGCCCGCTGGCTTCAGGATTCTTTTCATAATACGCGCCGGTACTGGCATAAAAACCGGCAGCACCATCTAATTCCGGCAGCAGACTGGCGATGGCCTGCTCTTTGATCAGATCAGCAAAACAGCAGTGCGGGACTGCGCCAAGATTTGCAAACTCAAGAATCTTTCTTTCAAGGCTATGATTGGCAAAACTACAATGATCGTGACTCGAACACCCGGTAGAATCAGCAGCTTCAACGTGTTTTTTCATCTGCCCCGGCTCCTTTAAGCAAATTTTCGGCAATCTGGTCGGCAACTGCCGCCAGTGACGCTTCATCAGCATTGTTTTCGACGATCACCACCCCCGGAACAGCAGGCAGACGATCTTGAGCGAAAAGTCGCTCTCTGGCGCTTTCTTCGCTCCAGTTACGGTAGTTTACCAACCGGCGCAACCTGACTTCGGGGTCGGCCTGCACATAAATCAGCCGATTACACAGCCCGTCGAGTTCCATTGAAAAAAGGAGGGCCGCGTTGATGATGATCGATGGCAAAGCTGCCTGGCGTGCAGACTCAACCCTGGCGGCCACCAGTTTGCGCATCGCCGGGTGCATGACCGCATTCAGAGAACTCGTTGCATCGCTGCTGCGAAACGCCAGACGCCCGAGTGAACGCCGGCAAACAGCCCCTGACGCATCGAGAATTTCGGCGCCAAAAGTCTTAACAAGCGACTCTCTGACTTCGGGGGCGGCAAGTAATTCATGCCCGATGGCATCGACCTCAAGGTTTTCGCCCAGCCCGCGTTGCGAAAGGAAATTAGCAAAGGTCGATTTGCCCGCACCAGTTTGTCCAGAAATTCCGATGATCAGCATATTAAGTGATTTTCCTCGGCAGATAAACAGAAAAAGTGGAACCCTCGCCGGCCACGCTTTGCACCTCAATGCGCCCGCCGTGCTCTTCAACAATTCTCTGCGCCATAGACAGGCCAAGTCCGGTTCCGTCTTCCTTGGTTGTCATAAAAGGGTTGAAAATATCAGGCAACCGCTCTGCCGGAATTCCGGTTCCTGTGTCTTCAAAAGCCACCAGTACAAGATCATCACGCACCTCAATATTAACGATCAAACTGCCACCACGCGCCAGGGCATGAATAGCATTGGTCATGATGTTGATAAACACCTGCTTCAGTTGATCAGGGTCACCGAAAACCATCGGGTTTTCTTCTGCAACATTGGTCGTAAACATGATGCCCTGCTTGTTAAGCTGATTTTTAATGAGCCGGTAGCAGTCTTCTACTACTCTGGCGGGCGATACATTAATAGCTTTCGGCTTGCTGGGCTTGGCAAAATCGAGCAGGTTACCGACAATACTCTCAAGTCGGTCGATTTCACGCTGAATGATGCCAAGAGGTTCACGACGCGCATCATCGGCGGCAAACTCACCATCAAGCAACTGCACAATCATTTTCATGCCCGTGAGCGGATTTCTGATTTCGTGAGCAACCCCGGCCGCCAGCACCCCAATGGCCGAAAGTTTGTCGGCACGCTTGAGTTGTTCTTCGAGGGCGCTGATCTGCGTAACATCCTTGATAAAAAAAGCAGTGCCCAGCATGCCGCCGTCTTCGTTTCTGAACGGAAAAGCGTTTACTTCAACAATGCGTGTAATTCCGGCGGTTTTGATTCTAACTTTTTCGTTCTCAAGGGTGATATTGGATTTTAAAACATCAACCATGAGATCGTGCAAACGCCCGGGTAATCTCTCGCTTGAATCGTAGGGGCACCAGCCTTCAGGGAACTGGCGTGCCATGATCAGCTTAATTTCAGGGTTAGCATAGGTTACCTTGCCACCCGGGTCGAAAATAAGAACCCCGGAGGTCATGCTTTCAAGAATTTGTGCCGTAAAACCTTTAAGATTGATAAGGTCTTTGAACATGTGGTCAATCGAGGCAATTTGCGTGGCAATGATCTGCAGCCCGATAATGTCTTCGTCGCGGTAGGCATAAGCCTTGCGGCTGGCAATGACCAGAACGCCTATCAGTCGGCCCGAAACTTCAATCGGCAGAATAAGAACAGAGTTGTAGTCGTGCGAATAGGTCAGATATGGCTTCATTTCGCTGGCTGCGAGACCGACTGGCCCTTCGCCGATTTTTATACTGCGGTGAAACGGGCCGCTAACTGTTTCTTCGGCTCTTACCTCAAGGGTCTTGCCGTCAGCCGATAAAAAATACAGCAGATAAGCATCAAAATTGATAAAGCTGCGGGCCACCTTGCCGAGAGCATCATAAATATTGCGAAAGTCGATCAGAGACTCAGCCTGTTGTGATATTTCATAAAGGGCCGACAAACGCGAATTCTTGTGAATCATTTCGTTGTCGAGCCTGAAATTCTCGAACAGGGCACCCATAAAAGGCGTGAGAATCTCGAGAAAACTGCGGTGCTCATGGGAAAAGTCAGCACGCCCGGCCGGTTTGAACATGACCAGCAGCGCTACCGGCTTCCCGGCGAGCATAACTGGCCATGCCGACATGGTTTTTATCGGGTATTCAGGGGAAATCTCGTGCTCGGAAGCACCCGGAACCTGCAATACCGCATCACGCAGGTTGATGAAAGTCGTGAAGCAGGCTTTGAGAAAGTCATCGTCGATTTCAGGCTCGGGCACTGAATCTTGAAAACTTTTTACAAACGGCACCATGAAGTTAACTTTTTCGTGCGGAGTGAGCAGCAGAGCGCCGTTTGAATCAGTCACCGAAACCGCGCTCTCAGTGAGAAAAAGCAGTGCCCGGTCAGGATTCAGATGTGAAATAGCCTGAGCGATTTCACTGAGCAAAGAGATTGCAATTACCGGTTTCTGTTCAATTCCCATGTGCAACTCCACTTGTGTGAGGCTAAACTATCACGAATAACCGTTACACGCACTAAATTTCCCGGCAAAGTTGAAAAGTTTATTCATGTGGAGTATCGTTTAGAAAATCAGACAGGCAAGGAGCATCAAGATGGGGAAAGCTGTTACTGCAAAGAAACCGGCTGCAAAGTCAACGACAAAAGGTTCTGCCACAACCTTCAAGGCAGACGCGACAACTCAGGCTATTATTGAAAATTTTGCCAAAATAAGTGCCATACCGCGGCAGTCTGGCAATGAAGCGCAGGTGCGCGAATATCTGCTGACCTGGGCCAGAGAACATAAATTTGCCGCCGAAGTCGATGAAGTCGGAAACCTGATCATCAGGGTTCCGGCCACCAAAGGCCACGAAAAGCGCAAAGCCATTGTTTTGCAGGGCCATCTCGACATGGTCTGCGAAAAGACCCCTGATTCTACTCATGATTTTTATCATGACCCGATCAAACTCGTTCAGGATGGCGACTGGTTGAAAGCTGACCGCACTACTCTCGGCGCCGACAATGGCATTGCAATTGCCATGGCCATGTGCCTGATGACCGACAGCAAGGTTGAGCACCCGGCAGTTGAACTGCTGTTCACCATCGAAGAAGAAACTGGCCTGACCGGCGCTCTGGGGCTTAAGCCCGGCACCCTCAAAGGCAAAAATCTTATCAACATCGACTCTGAAAACGACAACGTTTTTACGGTTGGCTGTGCTGGTGGCAAAGACACCCACATCGAATTCGACCTCGATTACGAAGAAGTGCCGAATGATTACACTGCCATGCATGTCATGGTCGGCGGTTGCACTGGCGGGCATTCAGGCGAAAACATTATCAATGAGCGTGCTAATGCCATCAGGGTGCTGGTGCGCGTTCTACACAACATCCGCGAGCAGACAGACCTTCGCCTGATCGGCATTATTGGCGGCACCGCCCACAACGCTATTCCGCGCGACGCCGAAGCTACTTTTTACGTTCCGGTCAGCGAAACCGAAAAAATAGCTGCAACCATCAGCCAAATGCATGCAACGATCAGCTCAGAATTTGCGCTCACTGACCCGGGCATGAAAATCAGCTGCAAAAATCTGCACGAAACCCCCGACCGCCGGGCTATGCTCAGCTATGTCAGTCTTAAGGTGCTTGACCTGATCAGTTCGGTTCCTCATGGCGTTGCTGCTCGTTCAACCGATATGCCGCACCTGGTAGAAACCTCTTCAAATCTCGCCAAAGTCTGGGTTAACGAAGGCAAGCTTTTTATCATGTCGAGCCAGCGCAGTTCAGTTATGAGCAGGCGCGACGCGATCACCGCCCGCATCGAAGCGGTTGCCAGGCTCGGTGGCGCCCGGTCGCACAGCGGCAACGGTTACCCGTCATGGCGACCCGATTTTAAATCGGCACTGGTCAAAAAATCCCGCGAGATTTACATTGACCTCTTCGGTGAAGAACCACGCATCGAAGCCATTCACGCCGGCCTTGAATGTGGCCTGATCGGCAACATCCACCCGGGTATGCAGATGATTTCTCTCGGGCCGACTATCAAGAACCCTCATTCCCCCGAAGAAATGCTTTTCATGCCCTCGCTTGGCAAGACCTACCGCCTCCTCACCAGGATGCTGGCAGAAATCTGAACCAAACCATGAAAAAGTTCATTCTCCATCCGGCTTTAATGCTGGCCGCCTTTCTGCTGCTTGTTTCCCAGGCATGGGCAGGCACCTGGCTGACCATTCTACATACCAACGACACTCATTCACACATGCTGCCGTTTGAGAGCAAACAATTCGGCCCTGATTGTGGCGGCATAGTGCGCCGGGCCGGGTTAATTGAAAAAATCAGAAACGAAACCGGTGAACTGCTGCTGCTCGACGCCGGAGACATACTTCAAGGAACGCCTGTTTACAGCATATTTAAAGGCGAAGCATGCTTCAAGGCCGCAAAGGCATGTGGCTATGACGCAACCACCCTCGGAAACCACGAGTTCGACAATGGGCTGGCCAATCTGCAGACCCAGCTGGCGACCTCAGGCATGCGGCTGCTCTGTTGCAATGTCTTTCAGCGCGATACAAACCGCCATGTTTTTGCCCCCTACCATGTTTTTCTGCGACAGGGCCTGAAAATAGGGGTTATCGGCAGCATCGGCAACGAAGCCTGGGATGACACCGACCGCCAGATCAGGGCGCCGCTGCACCAGATCGATCAGATTACCGAAGTCAGAGCCACTGCCCGCCGGATTCAGCCTCATGTCGATCTGGTTGTGCTGCTCTCGCATGCCGGCATTGAATTCGACAGAATCCTTGCGGCCAGTGTTCCTGAAGTAGATGTTCTGATCGGCGGGCACACCCACGAAGTCTTGTCAACCCCGCTGCTGATAGAGCATTCACCAGAAGCCGGCGTGGCACGAAATGGCCTTAACGGCACGATTGTCGCTCAAACAGGCGAATGGGGAACATTTCTCGGTCGCATTAATCTGCTGGTCGAAGCCGGCGGCAAGATCGCCAGCTGGTCGGGGCAACTCGAAAAGGTAACCCCCGAATTCGAAGGCCTGGCCTCGCCCGAAATAAAAAATCTGGTGCAGGAATACGCCCTGAAACTTGAAGACATCATGAACTCTGTGGTCGGGAGCGCCACCAGCGCCCTGCCCTTCCCCAAAGACCAGCGCAAGAAAGACCTGCTGCCAATGGGTACCTTCACGGCAATGGGCATGCGCGAGGCCGCGCAATCAGACATCTGCATCATCAATTCAGGGGCCATACGCGCCGATCTGCCAACCGGCAGCATCAAGCGCGGCGCCATATTTGAAGCCCTGCCCTATGACAATTCGGTTGTGACCTTTACCATGACCGGCGCGGCCCTGAACACCATGCTCGATTATCTGGCCGCCAACTATGGGGAACCAGACGGATACCAGTTTGACGGTTTTTCGGGCACTTTGAACATGACTACCGGCAAAGCCGAAAACATTCAAGTTGGCGGCAAACCAGTTGAAGCCAGCGGAAGCTACCGGGTTTGCACCTCTTCTTTCATGGCAAACGGTAACATTGCCGGCGACAAGCTATTTGCAACCGTCACAAAAGTTGAAGACTCTGGAGTTCTGATGCGCGACGCCGCCCTCGCCTGGCTTGAAAAGCATGGAACCATACCAGATCTGTCGCAACCTGCGATCAGAATAATCAGGGCCGGGCATTAAAACCATCAATAGAAAAGCAGATTAGCTGCAAACACAAGACTCGAAGACGCCAGCACCGAAAGCATACCAAGACGCAAAAACGCTACCCGGCTCCAGACGCCGTGGTAGCGTTTTCCTATGCCCCAATAAATCGCATCAGAAAGGCTGATACCAACCAGACAGGTTGCTGCTGAAAACAGCGGGCTAAGAAGTTGCAGCCCAAGCAGGTGGTTCAGCGGCAGAAAAGCCAGGGTCAGGCACAGCGAACGCACCATGAAATTGCCTTCCCTGATAAATCGGGGAACTATCTGCCTGCGGCTGAGAGAAGCCAGGGTGCCCTCGCGCTGCGACCATTTCCACCTGACGCTGAGAATGGCAGCGAAGCTCACCACATAAGGCACAAAAAAAAGATCGACACTCAGAGCCTGGCTTAACAGGCTGATATTGGCTCCGATGATCCAGCAGGCAGAAACAGCAAACATGTAAAAAATCGGGCGAACCCGCAGCAGCTCATCCTGGCTGCCTGGCATTTCAAGAAACATGTCAACAAGAGAAATCAGCACTGTACAGATAAAAACCGGAATATACCACTCAGGCCCCAACAGGCTCCAGGCGGCGTAGCCCATCATGGCAACGCAGAGGATTCCTGAAGTGCCGAGACGGCCTGAAGAATTGCCAAACAAGAGGGTTGTCAGAAAAATAATGCCGATCGAAGAGAGCTGCCCGATTATTTCGGGGATCGGTTTGGTAGTGATTTTCATGATGATAAAAAGAGTGCCGAACGGAATAATTATATTATCGACGCCGCCGAGGGAAATGGCCTCAAAACAGGTCATAAGCACCGAAATAAGCAGAGCCGAAAGCACGCATTCCATGCGCCCGACCGAGGTAAGCAGCAACAGGCCGAGATGAACGATAAGAAAGGTCGAAAGCAGAAAAATGAATGATCCCTCAAGGCTCTTGTGCTCTTCTTCGACGCTGTAAACCTTGAATCCGTAGGAAACGCCAATCAGTGCTGCCAGGGCGTCTGAGACCGAAAGCACCATGATGGAGATAAGGTAAAAATCAGGCTTTTCAAAATAACTGGTCGCTGCGAAAGTCAGGTAAATCGCCACCGGGTGCAGGATGTCGCCGCTTGATTTGCGCTTGATCCCGTGTACCGATTTCAGCATGCCCAGTTTGCGGGTCCCGGCCATTAAAAAGACAAAGGCAAAGCAAAGCGCCAGGATAGTCCAGTGGGATTTAAAAACATAGGCAAAACAAAGCGAAACAACGCCGCCAGTGAGATGAACGAATTTTCGGGTCGCTTCCTGGGAACAGGCATTAAAACCGCGCAACAGCTCGCCAAGGCCGCAAAGGCCAAGAAAAAACGAAGCGACAATCAGCGCTGACCCGACTTCCGCATCCCAGCTGACCATCTGCTACCGCCTGAATTAAGAATTACCCTGTTTCATGATTTTAACTGCCGCCTCTGGCAAAAGCAAGCATCTTAATCGACTACCCCGCCCTGGCGGCAGTTTGCCGATAAAAATTCGGCAACCCGACTACCATTGTGTTATAATTTTTTTCATGATTAATCTGAAAACAATTGCAGGGGTTATATTCGGGCTTGTTCTGGCGTTCTTCACCCTGGTGGCCTCACCAACGCAAGCCGCAGACCTGAATGCCCTGGTAATCAATTTTTCGCCGCCGATTGTCAGCGGCCAGAACCTTGCAACTGAGCTATATCAGAGCATTCTAACCAGCATGCGCGAAAAGCCTGCCGATCTGGCAGCCAAAGTTGACGCTGCCGGGGCAGTATGGTCTGCCAGCCAGAATCTTAGCGGGGTACAATTTGCCCTGTATTTTCCAGACGATGGTCGGGCAGCCATTGACATCTGCAAAACCATGCTGCGCACCTTGGCAGCCAAAACCAGCAATCTTACTCCCCCCCCCGGTACCGACAGCTTCACCCGCCATCTGCACAGTCTCTGCAAATACCCGGGCAGCGAACCGGCACCATCATATCAGCCGGTTTCTCTTTTTTCAACCGGGCTGGCAGACGATCTGACCGCCGCCCTTGCCAGTGAAACAGCATTGTTGAGCCATCTTTATGGTCACGAACAGTCGGCAGGCGACCCGACCAGATCCGTGGTTGCCAATGCTCTGCCAACCGCCTATGAAATCTATGCCTGGGAAACCTTTTCGCTTGGCGCCTTTCTTTCGGCCAGGTACACCGGCGAAATTTATCTCGACGAAATGTCTTCGGTCGCATCGGCCAGTTATGAAGTAATCGTCAGTCAGTATGGTCTCTCACTGGCACTGCTGGTCAGCGGCAACCCCGATGAACTTTTCGCGGCATCCGAAAAACTCAGAGCCTTCAGCAAATCGTTTCCCAGCAGCATCAAGCCTGAAAACTGGAACAGTTACGTTGGTCGCGCCCTGCAGATAATCGACGACGACACCCGCGATTTCGGCAAAAAGAGCCTTTTTGACGCCTGGGTAAAGCACTGGAACGGCAATTTTTCTTCGCAGGTCAAACCGGTTGAATACCAGGCGCCGACCATACATTCAAACGGCGTCAGTCACCCCGAGCCCTGGAACCATGAATTCAGCCACTCCCGAGACGTTTACCCAAGGTTCACCACGTGCAGCATCACAGAGAACCCTGACGGCGCAGATATTGCCATCAGTTTTCTTGCAGCAGCCCCTGTTATCAGCGGGGTGTGCGCCAGTATCGAAACCGACGCCAACTCGCTGTTCCCCTTAAGCCTCGACCTGCAGTCACCAACCCGTCTGGTTATAAGCTTTCATTCCCCAATAGAACAGATCAGCAACAACCTGGCCCGCATTCGCTCAAGGGTTACCGGCTACCTCCATGAAAAAAAACTCGCCAGTAGTTTTATGAAAGAGATACAGATCGGTATCGCCGGTTCAGCCCGCATGCAGCCATTTGAACTGCGTGGGCATCTTGAGCTTGGATGGCCGCCGGTTACCGACCAACACACCTGGGTTCAGCCAGACATTTCAAGTTTGTCTGACGCCATGATGTTTGCCTCGCAAGATCAGAGCGCCCTGAAACGACGCTGGCAACTCGCCACTTCCACCGGCAAAGGCAAAGCGGTGATCCTGTCATATCTTGCCTCTCGTAACCTGCTTATGAAGAATTTTGTCACTTTTTAACACTTATTGTTATCTCAAATGTGAAAGCTGCCGATAGCTGACCTGAACTATATTTCGTTGTTAGTTCAGGAGACAATATGACGTCTAATCGTTCTGGTATTAGAGAACTTCAAATTGCCCGCGGCCTGATCACACTTCGCTGGGCAAGTATTCCGTTGATCTTTGGCTTCAGCCTTTTTAGCCTGCGTGCTCTCGGAATGAGCTTCAAGATCGAACCAATCTACATTCTGTGCTGCCTGCTGGCGCTGGCCAACGTATTTTTCACTCTGCATTTCTCGTTACTGGCAAGACAGATGACCGTAACCCATGGGCTGACAACCCTAAGGCGACTGCTGTTACGAGTTGTTTCACAGGTATTTGCCAACATTCGCACAAATGGCCTGCGTGGTATTTCTGGACTGCCGTGGGTGGCATCAAAAATATCGGCAATTATCTATCTGATGCTGCTTGAATCATTGAAAGATCTGCCCTTCAACCCATTTTCCCTAAAAAACGTCATGCACACCCAGATCGCCAGTGACCTGCTGGTGATTATTTTGCTCAACCGTTACACAGGCTCCATGGAAAGCCCAATGTTCTTTCTCAGTATCGTTCCAATTACTGTGGCAGGAGCCGTTATGGGCTTGCAGACCGGGGCGATTTACTCTGGAATCGCAGCCGGCGCCTGGCTGGCAACTGGCCTGCTGGTCAAATTCCAGCTGCTGCCGCATATTAAATTTTATCCCCCTGTTTACGGTGATCTGAGCCAGTGTTCAGGCTGGTTGATCGCTAACTCTTCAGTTATTGTCACCGGCCTATTTTCGGCAGCTTTTCTGGCTAACCGTCTGACCACCGTCTTCAAAGAAAGAATTTTCTATCTTAACGATCTGCTCTACAAGAGCAACACCAGGGCAGTTGCTTCAACCTACGCCGCCGAACAGAGTTCCCAGGCGTGGATGATCACTGACGCCGAAGGTAACATCGAAAAGGTCAAAGTTGACCGCAACAACTTCTTCAGCGCCGAACTCGCAGGGCACAACATCTTCAAGAGTTTCCCCGAACTTGAACAGTATGGAATGGGTTATGTAATTCAGGCAGTGCTGACCAGCAGCAGTCGGCGTGTCTTAGAAAAAATTAAAATCGTGTCACAGGAAGGCACCGAACATCTTTTCAACGCCCGCATTTCCTGTTTCAGAGATTGCGATGATAAACAGAAAATCCTCGCCATCTTTGAAGAGCGCACCGAAGAGATTTTTCTGAAAACCCGGGTCGATAACCTTAGTCGCGAGTTAAGCGAAACTTCGCTGAGCCTTGAAAAGACCTCTCTTGAAAACCGTGAAAACCGTCGCTCATTTGAAGAAATGCAGAAATTTGCCAACGAAAAGGCCACCGAAATCGAGATTCTAACCCAGAAACTCAAAGCCGCAAAAGGTGAATCCACAAATCAGAACAACCAGATTTCCAGCCTGATGACCGAACTTGCCACACTTAAATCATCAAACGACAATCTCAGTGCCGAACTTGATTACAAACAGATGATTCTTGACGAAGTATCTGAATTAATGAATGCTTGCAGCGAAATCGAAGGGTTGACGACACTCATCGAAAAGCGAACCCGAGACCTCTTCAATCTTGACAACACCTGCCTGCATATCTTCAGGGCTGAAGACAATGATCACCGCCGCATCGAGATTCTCGACATCAGAAAAGCCTCACCCCGTCTGCTTGACGTTCCCCGCAATAACCCCGATCTTCTCAATCCGGCTTTTGACGAAGGCCGGCCGGTAATAATCAACGCTCAGATCACCCCTGAAAAATCAGCATCCCTGGCCATAACAAATGGGCCAATGCAGAGGCTGATCGCTTATGTTCCGGTTCGCCATCAGAACAAGATTCTCGGCATGATGATGCTCGAAAAATATGGGCAGGAAGACAACCCGGAACTGCTGATCAATATGCTGAGCTATTATCTCAAGCATTCGGCAACGGCGATAAAAAATGCCATCATCAACCATGAAGCCGGCAGCAAAAACGAAAAGCTGCATCAGACAATCACCAGACTCTATAACCAGCTCGACAGCATCAAGGCAATGGTTTACAGCAGCCCTGAAGACGAAGAAAAGCCGTTTGCAGGTCTCATGAATGAATTCAGCCGCCTGTTGCCGGTTAAAGATGCTGTGCTGGTTAGAATCCATCAGGACGCCAGCACCGAAGTGTGCAGTCGAATAGATCGTTCCCGCCAGCTCACTCTGAGCACTGCCGAGTCAGAGTTTCTTGAAGTTCTCAAAAGCAACCCCCGTAATAAAATCACCATCGACCTCGGCGAAACCGATGGCGCGTGCATTGCCTTTCCGCTGATGCAGAATTCGAGGCTGCTTGGCGCTGTATTCGTCTACTTTAGCCCTGAGACGGGTACCCCCGAAGAAGCGATTCTTGACTTCTGTATTAAAATGCTTCGCGACCATTTCGCGTTGTTCGTAATGAATGAAGAGCGTGAAATCTGGGAAAACTTCTATCGGGAAACACTGTCAGCCTGACAAAATTGATAACCGCCGGCTCCGCAATTTGCGAAGCCGGCGGTTTCATTTCAGTTCGAGAACATTTTGCTTGATAATTTTGTCACAATCTACTAGACTTTTTCAGGCGATAAATGGTTTTCAGTTGAGTTATTGAAGGCCAAAAAACTGCCGGAAAAACCGGCGGAACCAAGGAGATTCAAGATGTCCTGTCCAATCACATCAAAAGCCGAACTGGCTAAGCTTTCCCCCGCCAAGGCAGAGGAACTGGATGGTTTCCTGACCAGCTTACCACTGACCGAAGACCGGGAAAAAAACCGCGGTTTCCTGATTCAGTCGCTGCACAAAGCACAGGAAATTTTCACCTACCTGCCCTCTGTCGTACAGATTCATGTTGCCAACCGACTTGGCCTTCATCTGGCTGAAGTTAACGGGGTTATCAGTTTTTATTCTTATTTTACTGATAAACCGGTCGGCAAATACAAAATCAACATCTGCACCGGCACTGCCTGTTTTGTTAAAGGCGCCGACAAGCTCGTCGATGAATTTCAGCGTTACCTTGGTCTCAAAGTTGGCGAAACCGGTACTGACGGCAAATTCTCGTTGATCAATCTCAGATGCGTGGGCGCCTGTTCGATGGCCCCCGTTGTCATGGTCAACGAAAGAGTCTACGGTAAAGTAACTACCAAGATGGTTCCCGAAATCATCAGCGACTGCAAGTAAAGGAATTTGAGATGATTGACACACCCGCAAAACTGAATTCTCACGCTGAAAAACTCGCCAAGGCGAAGGCCAAAACCGGCTCAACTATTCTTGTATCATTAGGCACCTGCGGCATTGCAGCCGGAGGGCGCCCCATCCAGGAAAAACTCGTTGCCGAAGCCGCCGCACGCAAAGCCGAAATCGAAATCGTCGAAGTTGGCTGCATGGGCCTCTGCCACAGCGAACCCACCCTTGAAGTAATCAATAATTCAACCGGCAAATCGGTTATTTATGGCAACGTCAAACTCGACCAGGTACCCGCCATCATTGAAACCGCCAGCAAAGGCATCGAAGCCGCCAGTTGTGAAGTGCTCAAGCCCTCATGGTTTTACCCGGAAGACAACGAAACCGCAACTGCCGAAAGAATTCAGGCCCGTATTGTTCTGAAAAACACCGGCAAAATCAACCCCGAAATTATTGATCAGTATCTGGCAGTCAAAGGCTATCAGGCACTCAGCAAAGCGGTTCACGAAATGACTTCGCAGCAGGTCATCGATACCATCATCGAATCAGGCCTGCGCGGCCGTGGCGGTGGTGGTTTCCCCACCGGCAAAAAATGGGCCTTCGCCGCTGCCCAGAAAAACGACCAGAAATTCGTTCTCTGCAACGCCGATGAAGGCGATCCGGGTGCTTTCATGGATCGCGCCGTTCTCGAAGGCGATCCGCACTCAGTGCTTGAAGCCATGGCCATCACCGGCTATGCCATTAACTCAAACACCGGTATCATCTATATCCGCGCCGAATACCCCCTCGCCGTTAAACGCCTCGAAATCGCCATCGAACAGGCTAAAAAACTCGGCCTGCTTGGCAACAACATTCTCGGAAGCAAGTTCTGCTTCGACATTCAGATCAAATACGGCGCCGGCGCCTTTGTCTGCGGCGAAGAAACCGCTCTGATTCATTCAGTTGAAGGCAAACGGGGCGAACCGACTGTTAAACCGCCATTTCCAGCCATTCAGGGCCTCTGGAAAAAGCCTACCGTAGTTAACAACGTCGAAACCTTTGCTAACGTCTGCGCCATCATCAGAAACGGCGCCGCCTGGTTCAAAAAAATCGGTACCGCCGGTTCACCAGGCACAAAGGTTTTCGCCCTCGCCGGCAAAGTTAAAAAAGTCGGCCTTGTCGAAGTTCCGATGGGCACCACTCTGCGTCAGATCATTTTCACGGTTGGCGGCGGCATCATGAACGACCGCAAGTTCAAAGCCGTACAGACCGGTGGCCCCTCAGGCGGCTGCATCAAATTCGATCAGATCGATACCGAAATTGATTATGAATCACTGAAGCGACTTGGTTCAATGATGGGTTCAGGCGGCATGATCGTCATGGACGAAGATGACTGCATGGTTAACGTCGCCAAGTTTTTCCTTGAATTCACCCTTGACGAATCATGTGGAAAATGCACTCCCTGCCGCATCGGCAACAAACGCCTGTTTGAAATGCTTACCCGCATCTGCGACGGGCGCGGCACCATGCAAACCATCCAGGATCTGAAAGACCTCAGTTACACCATCAAGGATACCGCATTATGCGGTCTGGGGCAGACCTCACCAAACCCGGTACTTTCAACAATCGCCCAGTTCGAAAATGAATATCTGGGGCATATCAAAGATAAGCGCTGCGAAGCTGGCGTCTGCAAAAGCCTGCTGAAATTCGAAATCAACGAAAAATGCGTTGGCTGTACTCTTTGCGCCCGAAACTGCCCGGCCAGCTGTATCACCGGCAGCGTTAAACAGAGACACAGTATCGATCAGAACAAATGTCTGAAGTGCGGCGTCTGCATGGAAGTCTGCAAATTCCACGCTGTTGAACGCAAGTAACCAGGAGAACCATATAAAATGATTAATCTCACCATCAATAAACTTCCAGTTCAGGTAAATGAAGGCGAAACCGTTCTCGAAGCCGCTCACAAGCTCGGCATCGACATCCCCACCCTGTGCCACCTTAAGAGCACCGGTGGCTGCCATATCGAATCCAAAACCGGTTCTTGCCGCGTATGCGTCGTCGAAATCGACGGCCGGCCTAACCTTGCACCGTCATGCTGCACCCCGGCCACCGAAGGCATGAAAGTTATTACCTCAAGCCTGCGCGTCATCAATGCTAGACGCACCATGCTCGACCTGCTGCTGTCAGACCACCCCAAAGATTGTCTGACCTGCGAAAAAAGCGGCGACTGCAAATTGCAGGATCTCGCATCAACCTTTGGCCTGCATCGTATCAAATATAAAGGCGAAATGTCGAAGCATGAAATCGACGTTTCAAGCGAAGCAATCGTTCGCGACCCGAACAAGTGCATCATGTGCCGGCGCTGCGAAGTCGCCTGCAATGAGATACAGACTGTTGGCGTTCTCTCCGGCATTGGCCGCGGCTTCAACGCCGTAGTTGGCCCAGCCGATCTGCGCCCGCTCTCAGAAACCAAGTGCACTTACTGCGGCCGATGCGTTGCAGCCTGCCCAACCGGCGCTCTCACTGAAGTAGACCATACCTACAAAACCTGGAACGCTATCAACAGCGGCAAAACCGTTGTCGTTCAGACTGCCCCGGCAGTTCGCGTTGCTCTCGGTGAAGCATTCGGCATGGAACCCGGTTCCATCACCACAGGCAAAATGGTTACCGCCCTGCGCATGATGGGCTTTGCCAAAGTATTCGATACCGACTTCTCGGCTGACCTGACGATCATGGAAGAAACCACCGAATTCATTGAACGCCTGAAAAGCGGCAAAAATCTGCCGATTCTCACTTCCTGCTGCCCTGGCTGGGTCAAATTCTTTGAGCACCAGTTCAAAGATCTGATGCATATTCCATCAACCTGCAAATCACCGCAGCAGATGTTCGGCGCCATTGCCAAAACCTACTACGCCAAGAAGATCGGCGTTAAACCCGAAGACATGATAGTCGTGTCTGTAATGCCCTGCCTGGCCAAAAAATACGAAGCAGCCCGCGAAGAATTCAACGCCAGCGGCAACCGCGATGTTGATATCGTTATCACGACCCGCGAATTGGCCGCCATGATCAAAGAAGCCGGTATTGCCTTCGATCATCTGCCTGAATCACAGTATGACGATCCGCTCGGCGAATCAACCGGGGCCGGCGTCATCTTCGGTGCCACCGGCGGCGTTCTTGAAGCAGCCCTGCGCACCGCCGCCGACTGGGTAACCGGCAAAGACCTCAAAGAAATCGACTTTACCGCAGTACGCGGTCTTGACGGCATCAAGGAAGCAACCGTTAAAGTTGGCGATGTTGAAGTCAACGCTGCAATCGCTTCAGGTCTTGGCAATGCACGCCAGCTGCTCGAAAAGATCAGAAGAGGCGAAGCCAAGTATCACATCATCGAAATCATGGCCTGCCCGGGCGGTTGTCTCAACGGCGGCGGTCAGCCCTATTCCGATGGCAAATGTGAAGATATTCTCACCAAGCGCATGCAGGCTATCTACAAAGATGACAAAAACAGCAAGATTCGCAAATCGCACCTGAATCCATCAATTCAGAAGCTGTATGCAGAATTTCTGGGCAAACCCTGTGGCGAAATGTCACACAAGCTGCTGCACACTCATTATCACGGCCGCGAAAACGTATAAGCGGTTCAGATAAAAAACTCAGGGAACGGTCTTCGCACCGTTCCCTGTTTTTTTAGGAAATTAAAAATCAGCCGGCAGGTCAGACCTGGTAATAATCACGGTACCAGTCAATAAACCGACTGATGCCAGTTTCGAGAGGGGTAGCCGGGGCGAAACCGGTATCGCGCATCAGATCGTCAACATCGGCGTAGGTGGCTGGCACATCGCCAGGCTGCATCGGCAACAGTTCCCTGATCGCGGTTTTGCCCAGTTTCTTTTCGATGATCTCGATAAAACGCAGCAATTCGACCGGCCGGTTGTTGCCAATGTTATAAATACGATAAGGGGCAAGACTGGTTGCCGGATCAGGCTGCTTGCCATTCCAGTCTTTGTTGGGCTGGGCTATGCGGTCGCTGACCCTGACTACACCCTCGACGATATCATCGATGTAGGTAAAATCGCGCTGCATGTCGCCGTTGTTGAATACCTTGATCGGCTTGCCATCGAGAATAGCACGGGTAAAAAGAAACAGTGCCATATCAGGCCGCCCCCATGGCCCATAGACCGTAAAAAAGCGCAAACCGGTGGTGGGCAGCCCATAAAGATGCGAATAGGTGTGGGCCATCAGCTCGTTAGCCTTTTTGGTGGCGGCATACAGTGAAACCGGGTGATCGACATTATGATGAACAGAGAAGGGCATCTGGGTGTTTGACCCATACACCGAACTCGACGAAGCATAAGTGAGATGCTCGACCTTGTTGTGCCGGCATGCTTCGAGAATATTAATGAAACCCAGAATATTGGCTTCAATGTAGGCATGCGGGTTCTCGATGCTGTAGCGCACCCCGGCCTGGGCAGCCAGATTTATAACCCGGTCAAAGTGATGTTCAGCAAAAAGCTTCTCAACCGAAGGCCGATCACTGAGGTCAGCCTGAACGAAGCTAAAATTCTGATGATTGCTGAGAATTGCCAGGCGATCCTGCTTTAGCTTGACATCGTAATAATGGTTGAGATTATCGAAGCCAACCACCTCGTCACCGCGCTTCAACAGATGAATCGTCAAATGAAACCCGATAAAACCGGCAGCCCCTGTGACCAAAATCTTCATAAGCCCGCTCCTGTGTAATTTTCTTTGATACTATCGCGACAGCGCATCTACTGCAAGCTTTTAAGGAAAAATGAAAACTTCGCCGGTCAGCCAACCGGAGGTTTGCCAGCAGGTGTCTGATCGCTCTTCTTGCCGGCTGCGGCATCTGATTGCACCGCGCCAGGAGATGCTGAAACAGCCGATTCGGGTGGCTTTCCGGAAAACCAGTTTTTTATGCGTGTCCAGTAACTTTTCAGCACGAAAATAAAGCTGAAAAAAGCAGCCAGCAAAGTTTGCAGAATAAAGCCACCGGTGCCCGGGTCAATATAAGCATGCGCTGCAGTTGCAACACCTGCCAGCCAAAAAAAGCACAGCGTCGCGACACCCCGGAACTGGCTTTCCGAAAACCTTGTATTGTTTATATTGAACATTTGATCCCCGGCAAGTTCTCGATTACTTTCTGCAGAAAAGGCCATATTTGAGTATAACATAAATAGCCCGCACCCCGTCTTTCCAGCAGATCTTCTTGCCCTCTTCATAGGTTCGACCATAGTATGAAATGCCAACTTCAAAGATTCTGACTCCCTTACGGGCGATTTTAGCGGTCACTTCAGGCTCAAAGCCAAAACGCTCTTCTCTGATATCAATTGATTGAATAATATCGCGGCGGAACAACTTGTAACAAGTTTCCATGTCGGTAAGGGTCAGGTCGGTAAAAATATTCGAGAGAAGAGTCAGAAAACGGTTTCCCATCGAATGCCAGAAGTAAAGAACGCGGTGTGGCCCGGTTCCGGCAAAGCGTGACCCATAAACGACATCTGCCTTGCCTTTGATGATGGGGTCAAGAAGAACCTGGTATTCCCCGGGGTCATATTCCAGATCGGCATCCTGAATAATTACGCAGTCACCGGTGGCCTCTTTGATGGCGGTTCTCAGGGCAGCACCCTTGCCGCGGTTTCGGTCATGATAGAGAACCTTGTCAACCTGCCCGGCAATCTCATTCTGCAGCAATTCTCTGGTTCCGTCGGTCGAAAAATCATCAACCACAATGATTTCTTTATCAATCGGAGACTCTTTGACCCGGGCAATAATTTCTTTCAAGGTGCTCTTCTCATTGAACACCGGAATAATCACTGAAAGCTTCATCTGCTGAATCTCCAGGGCCTGTTTTTCTGAGGTCTGAACCCACGCACAGCAGTCAGGATAGCACCATAACAGTTGTTTATCAATTATTCTAAAACCAGGGCTTGAGCTACACATTTTGTCTCTACCCGTAGCTGCTTAAGGAAACATATTTGTGTTATAATTCGGCCAGCTAAATTAGACAAAAAGGAGAAAGGAATGAAGCACACAGGAAACAGGGCGTTTCTCTCTGGAAACGCTGCCATTGCCCGTGGCGCATGGGAAGCCGGAGTCAGATTTGCATCGGCGTACCCCGGCACCCCTTCAACCGAGATTCTTGAAAATTGCGGCACCTACAAAGAGATAGATGCACAATGGGCAGTCAACGAAAAGACTGCCATGGAAACGGTCATCGGAGCCTGCTACGGCGGCGCCAGATCGATCTGCGCCCAGAAGCACGTTGGGCTCAACGTTGCTGCCGACCCATTTTTTACCGTGGCTTATACCGGGGTTAACGCTGCGCTGATAATTGTTTCAGCCGACGATCCCGGCATGCACAGTTCGCAGAACGAACAGGACAACCGGCATTATGCAATGATGGCCAAGATTCCGATGTTTGAACCCTCAAACAGCCAGGAAGCCAAAGACATGACGATTGCGGCGGTAAAACTTTCCGAAGATTTTGACACTCCGGTAATGATCCGCACCACCACGCGAACCTCACATTCAGAAAGCATCGTAACGCTGGGCGAACGCACTCAGGCCCCAGAACGCGAATTTGTCAGAGATATGAGCAAATATTGCGTTCTGCCCCACAATGCCCGGCAACTGCACAGCAAAGTCGAGAAGCGTCAACTCAAACTTGCTGAACTTGGCTGCAACAGCCCTTTCAACCGCATCGAACCAGGCGAACGCAGCATTGGCATCATCACTTCCGGAATCAGCTATTGCCATGCCCGCGAAGTTTTTCCTGAAGCATCATACCTGAAACTCGGCATGAGCTACCCGTTTCCGGCTGAACTGATCAAAAAATTCGCTGCCAGCGTTGATAAGCTGATTGTTATCGAAGAGAACGACCCGTTTCTCGAAACTGCAGTGCGTGCCCTTGGCATCAACTGCATGGGCAAAGACCGCCTGCCAATCTGCGGCGAACTGAACCCCGATATTATTCACGAAGCCCTCAAAGAACTGGTTAACAAAACAGCGCCGGTTAAAACCCGCACCCCGGATGTTGATATTCCGGTGCGACCGCCGGTTCTCTGCCCCGGGTGCCCTCACCGTGGTGTTTTTTATACACTGCGCAAGCTTAATTGCACAGTCACCGGCGATATTGGCTGTTACAGCCTGGGAGCCTTCGCTCCGCATAATGCCATGCATACCATTGTCTGCATGGGTGCCTCGATTACCAGTGCTATGGGCATCGAAAAAGCGATGAAAGAAAAGATTCACGGCAAACTGGTAGCGGTTCTCGGCGAATCGACATTCATGCATTCAGGAATTACCGGCCTTATTGATACTGTTTATAATAAAGGCCGCCATGTCACCATGATTCTCGACAATTCTATAACCGCAATGACTGGCCACCAGCCTAATCCGGCCAGTGGCAAAACGTTAAAAGGTGAGCCGACCAAAGCCCTCAATATCGAGGCCATGTGCCGCGCCTGTGGCATCAACAACGTTCACACCCTCGACCCTTTCGATCTTAAACTGCTCGAAAGCACCTTAAAAGAAGCACTTAACGATACCGAACCATCGGTAATTATCACTCGACGCCCATGTTTCCTGCTAAAAGATTACAAACCACGCGTCAGGCTCGTGTCAATTAACCGTGACAAGTGCGTTAAATGCGGCATGTGCTGGAAACTAGGTTGCCCGGCCATAGAAGTTAACCCTGATGACGGCAAAACGATGATCAACAGTGCTCTTTGCGTTCACTGCGGTTTGTGCGCCGCTGTTTGCCGGCCAGGCGCAATAACCCAGGCGAAAGAGGAGGCATAATCATGACTACGAATATTCTCTTATGCGGCGTCGGCGGCCAGGGAACCCTCCTCGCCAGCAATCTCATGGCAGAATGTGCCATGGAAGCTGGCTTTGATGTGAAAAAATCTGAAATTCACGGGATGGCGCAGCGCGGCGGCAGCGTCGTCAGCCATGTGAGATTCGGTGAGCGCATCTGCTCGCCGATCATCAGAAAGGGTGAATGTGACATTCTGCTTGCCTTCGAAGAACTCGAAGCGCTGCGCTATACTGAATTTTTAAAACCGGGCGGGCTGGTGATAACCAATGCCCAGAACATTCTGCCCATGTCGGTTTCAGCCGGCAATGCCGTTTATCCGAAAAACATCACCCAGATTCTTGCCAAAATGTCAGTGCAGACCATTTCGGTCGATGCCATCGGCAAAGCAAAAGAACTGGGCAACCAGAAATGCCTGAATATGGTGCTGGTTGGCGTGCTGGCCCGACAGATCAGCCAGATCAAGCCTGAAATCTGGCCAGAACTCATCAAACGCATGCTGCCGCCCAAACTCCAGGAACTGAACCTGAAAGCATTCAGCACCGGCTGGAACATGGCCTGACAGGCCCAGCAACCATGAATAAGACCGCCCCACAGACATGCTTCTGCGGGGCGGTCGTGTTAGGCCACGCCGTCAAATCGGCGAGAGATACTCGATGTGCTCTTATATAAATCACTTTTGTCTGATCAGCTCGATCTGCGCCTGAAGATTTTTCTTTGCTGGCTCAGACATGCGATCCTCGCGTTTCTGGATATCGGCAAAAATTTTCTCGGCAGCCGCATGGTTGTTGTCTATCCAGTGCAGTTCAGCCAGGATCAGAGCCCAGATCAGCTTGATCTTCTGTTTTGGGTCTTGAAGCATAAAATGAGCGATCTGCCGGCCTTTTTCAAGCTGGCCATCGGCTTTGGCTCGCTGAATATCAGCTAGAGCACGGCGCCCGGCTTCATTCAATGGCAATTTTTCGTCGCGCGGATCTACTGCGAGCAGGGTCATCGTTGTGGCGCCAACCGCTGTCTGCGGTGGCGTCTTAGTTACCAACTCCGTCACTGACGAGGCACCCGGCTGACGTTGCCGTTGTTTGAAGATTCTGGCAAAAAACAGGCCTGCAGAAACAACAAGAAGCACCAGAATTGCCAGGGCGATAAACTTTTTCTTGCCTGCGCCAGTGTCAGAAACCGCTGGCGCCGACGATGGTTTTTGCGTTTTTGCTCCTGGCAGGGTCACCCCTGGCACGCCATTTTTTAAGATTTTGTAGATTTTGATTTCGCGGGTGGCATTTTTGAGTTCCTGGGCACCAAGATCGACGGCGCCGAATTCATTGCGATTCATCGCCAGATAAGTTGATTCTGCGATAAAAACATCGTTCGGGTCAGCAAACGTCTGAATTCTCGAGGCAATATTAACCGGGTCGCCAAAAAGATCGCCCTGCTCATCAATGCCGACTTCACCAGTATTGATGCCTATTCTGAAACGCACAATACTGTCAGGGTTCATCATTTGAGCATTACGTGATTCAAGGCGGCGTTGCACTTCAATACCGGCCTGAACAGCGTTGGTTGGCGAATCAAAACGCACCAGAAAACCGTCGCCCATGGTCTTAACCATGACGCCGTTCCATTTTTGCATGATTTCTGAGACGAAGGTGAACATCTGGTCATGGAAAAGCTTCATCTCTTCGATAGTCTGAGCAGCGCTGCGACGGGTGTAGCCCTGCATATCAATAAACACAACTGTAAGCAGGCGATTTTCTATCATTTTTTGAGTCAGCTTTTCAATCTTTCAAGGAGTTCACGAAGATTCTGCAGACCCGGAGCGCCTTCTGGAACTTCTTTGACCGAGCGTTGCAAGATCTGCTGGGCCTCAGCCCGCTGGCCTGTCTTGATGAGAATCAGCGCCAGATTGTAATATGCCCCGGCGTCGCGGCTGTCAAGGGTGATCGCCTGGCGATAAAGCTCGGTTGATTTCGCAAAATTGCCAATCTTCTGACTGGCAAATGCAAGATTGGTAAGAATTTTAGCGGTTGGCGCCTGGTATTTGAGGCCCTCTTCAAATTGACGGATAGCGTCTTCCCAGCGGGAGGTTTTGAGAAACAAACTTGCCAGGTTGAACCGGATCGTGGTCAATTCAGGTTTGAGTTTCAGGGCAGTTTTAAAGTGCTCGATCGCTTCGACAATCTTGCCGCTGCGATAATAGGCTGCGCCGAGGTTACTATGCGCCTGAACATGGAACGGGTCGAGTTCAACCGCTTTGCTGAAGCCCGCGATTGCCTCATCGAACCGGCTCAACTGCAGATTAAGGTTAGCAGTAAAAAATACCGCCATCAGATCATGCGGGTATTTAACGAGGTAACGATCGGCCAGATCTAACGATTCTTTGAGCTTTCCGGTTTTAAAGAGTTCAAGAAACTGGTTACGCATGGCCTCTTTATTATCGGGAGCTGCCGGCAGAGTTTTAGCGGTTGCTTCGGCAACCACTGCAACATCGGGCAAACCCGATAATTCAGGCCTGGCAAACTTCAAGGCATCGGCGAGAGCGGCAGCCTGGGGTATCTTAACCTTTTCGAGACTGCTTTTTAATGGCCCGGGCAGGGGCGAAATGTCGATTTCGCGAAGTGCCAGACCAATCTGGGTCAGAGCATAAGCCGATGAAATGCGGGTGGCAGTATCTTTTCCAGCCAGCATTTTTTCGAGTTCCTGCAACACTTCAACGTCACCGAGTCTAAATAGAGCCTTGGCGGCGTTTGAGCGCGTACGATTGTCAGAATCTTTCAGCAGGGGTTTGATAACATTAACGCCCGCCTCACCGAGAACTTCTTCGATGCTTTCGACCGCATTGGCACGTACGCGTGAATCACGGTCACGCAGCGCATTCTGCAAAGTAGCAACCCCTGATCGGTCGCCAATATGACCAAGGCTGGTAATAACAGCAGATCTGATCTTGAAATTACGATCAGTCTTCAGCATTTTGACCAGCCATGGAACCGCTGATACGATTTTGAGGCGCCCGAGAGTAATAACAGCCTGCAACCTGACGAAAGGAACAGGGTCGGCAAGCATGCGCACCAGAAGTTCAGTCTGGGCTTCCCTGGCACGGTTCGATAGAGCCAATGCCGCATTCTTTCGCACATCGGCATCTTCATCCTTGAGAAGCTCAACAATCATTTCAAGAGCCTGACTGTATTCAATTACCGAAAGAACGTAACCAAGGGTGGCTCTGATCCATTTGTCAGGGTCATCAAGCATGGAACGCATGGTCGGCGTCAGATCGACATTGCCAAACCCTGCGCCCGCAATCATCGCGTTGCCGCGCACCCTGTTATTGGGGTGTTTGAGAAAAGGTTGAATCATGCCCAGTGCTTTTTCGGGGGGCAGACCCAGGCGTGCCAGACTCTCAATCGCGTTTGCCTTGACACGATCATCAGTATCACGCAAGGCCTTGGTCAGGGTCGGCACCGCAGTGAGGTCACCAATGCTGCCCAGCGCGGTAATCAGTGCTGAACGCTTCCGCTCGTTGCGTTCTTTCAGGTAAAAGGCAACCAGCGGGTTGGTGGCACGGTGCGCACCCATTCTGGCCAACGCGTCAACAACATTTAGAAAAATCCATTCGTTGCTTTCACCGAGGCAGCCAAGCAGGTTCGACACCGCAGAACTGTCTTTGAGGCGGCCCAGAGAAGTAATACTGTTAAACCTGACATTCGGGTCCAGGTCACCCAGAGCTTCTATTAAAGCTGCGACCGACTGCCGATCATTAAAAGCGCCAAGCGCCAGGGCAATATTCGGCCTGACTTCACGGTCAGCTTCCTTGAAAGCTGCGAGAAGCGGAGGCAGAGCCGATGGATCACCGATTTCAGCAAGGGCGAGCGGCATCTGTTCATCCTGCTTTTCTTTTAACAGGGCAGCAATTAGAGGCTCCACCGCTTCAGGGTCACCAATTTTGCCAAGCGACTTCGCCCCCTCGCCGCGCAATCGCGCGTCAGAATGCGACAAAAAGCCGATCAGCCGCCGGGTACAGGGTTTGAGCAACCAGAACCCGCTCTGTCTTAAGCTGTGTTCTCCTGACAAGAGATCTCGTCCTCCAGAATTATCTTCTTATTAAAAAAAGACCCGGTTTACCCGGGTCTTTTTTTAAGCTGGAAACTATTTCAACCCATTCTCAGGTTTTTTACTCCAACCTTTTCGAAAGCAACTTTCATCTTGCTGATACCATCTTCGGTGGTACCAATCTCGATTACTTCGCCTGTGTCATCCCAGACTTTGTGGTAGACCATGTCTCCCTTGGCAAAGATTTCAGTTACTGAATACTCTTTGGCCTCGCCGGACGCAGGTTTCACTTTCTTCTTGCTGGTAGCCACTTCTTCGGTGACAGCGCCAGCCTTTTTAATTGTTTTTGCACGTGCCATTCGTTGTCCTCCCTTCCAGGAAGTTGGAACCCTAAATTAACACACCATCACCTCATTTGTCAAACAGATGAATTGTTTTAAAACAACGGCGGCATATTTGACACATTTTGTACGGAACCGTATAATTAAGAATGCGTCGATCCGGCTATTGGAGGAAAAGTGTGCATCATAAGAGTATAAACACCTCAATCGCTTTAATTCTGCTGGCGTTAACAGCCATCATGCCGTTGCGTGCTGCCAATAACACTCCGGTCGAAAAAGAATGGACTTTCATGATTTTCATGGCCGCCGACAACAACCTTGAAGCGGCAACCTCTGTTGACATCAATGAAATCGAACAGTATGGCTCAACAGACAAGGTTAATTTCCTCGCCCAGATCGACCGCAACGGCGGCTACTCCAACAATTCCGAACTAAAATGGTCGGGGGCCAGGCGCTTTTATATTACTAAAGACAAAACCCCCGAAAAAATGACTTCAAAATCTCTCCAGGAACTCGGCGATGTCGATATGGCCGACCCCCTTGCCCTGACTGATTTTGTCATGTGGGCCAAAGAAAATTACCCGGCCAAAAAATACGCCCTCATCCTCTGGAACCACGGCACAGGCTGGAAAGAAATCCAGCCAAGCATCATGGACGCGGATACCGGCGAGATTGGCATCTCTGCGGGGCTGACGAACGCCATTAATAATATTTCATACAATATCTCTTACGACGACACCTCAAAAACTTCGATGAGCATACCGATTCTCGGCGAAACTCTTGCCAGAATCAAGGGTATTCTCGGCAAACCCCTCGATCTTCTCGGATTCGACGCCTGTCTGATGCAGATGGTCGAAGTATCCTGGACAGCCGGGCCCTATGCCCTCTGCCAGATCGGTTCACCCGACCAGGAACCCGAGAGAGGCTGGCCATACGACCAGATTGCTGCCGACCTCATCAAAAAGCCCGAAATTAATGCACTGGCTCTTGGCAAGCATATCGCCGACGTTTATAACAAATCATACATGAGTGGAACGCAGGGTAACACCGCGGTAGTGCTCTCCGTAATTGACCTCGAAAAGTCCGAAGCCTTCCGTGAAGACCTGAACCACTTCTGCAATGTTGCCCGCCAGAACATCGTAGACATCGACAAATACGAAGCCGCCAGAGACGCAGCCCTGAAATATTCTTACGGCGATTATATCGATCTGGGGCACTTTCTGGCACTCCTGATCGAAGCCAAGATCAATGGCGAAACCCGCAGCGCCGCGACGCAGCTACTGAAATCACTGGTAACCGAAAAGAACAGCAGCGGTTATGTCGCTAAAAACGCCAAAAATGGTGATAAATTTAAAGATTCCCGTGGTATTTCAATTTTCTTCCCGACCAGGCAGGGCTTCAAAACCTACAAGGCCAGATACCTCGAACACGCCATTGCCCAGGAAACCGAATGGTTCAATTTCCTCAGCGAAGTAGCAAACCCGAATATCCCCTATCTTAAAATTGAAGACATCGCCCTCGAAGACAACAACAAAGATGGCCGCATTGCTGCCGGCGAAGAAGTCAAGGTATATACCTCGCTGCGCAACCTTGGCCGAAAACCCCTCGACAAGGTTCAAATCACCTGCGAAACCGACAGCAAGCTTCTTGACAACACTAAATACAGCATTGAACTCAACAAGTTGCCGGCCCCCGGCAAAGCATTGCTGCAACACGTCTTCACGATCAAAGTCAATGAAGACGCCCCGGTTCACTCAGAAATTTCTCTTACCATCAGCCTGCTAAGCGAAACTCTGCCTGTCTCGACTCTCAAATCAACTTTTTACATCAAAGAACCGTTCTCTTCAACTGGTCACGCCCTGCTGGTGATGACCGACAACTTCTCACCTGCCAGTCCCGTATTGCAACAGATGATGCAGAATGCCGGCGTCAAATTCGACACCTGGGATCGCATGCTCGACGGCGCTCTGCGCCCCGAAGTCTTAAAACGCTATCTTGAAGGCTGGGTTTTTGTAGCCGCCCAGGATTCAACCCCCGAACAAAGCCTCAGCGCCGAAGAAATCGAAGCACTCGATCAATTTCTCAAAGCAGGGGGGCGACTGGTACTCAACGGCCAGGATCTCGCCTTCACACTGCGCGAACACGACTTTCTTAAAACCCGCTGCAAAACCAGGTTTGTGCAGGATGACGTCAACGTACACGTGGTCTCGGGTGCCAATGGGTTCGCCGACAACCACAGCTTCCAGATTTTCGGTGGCGATGGCGCCAACAATCAGAAGTGGCCCGATGAAATCGACCCGCTGCCAGGTGCCGAAGTCATCCTGAAATACGAAGAAGGGTCACGCGACAAAGCCGATGACCGCGAAATGAACGGGCCCAACCATAAACCAGGCTCTCTTACCAGAGGCATTACCTCTTCTGGTGCATCCGGTGTCAAAGTAACTGATGGCTACCGCCTTATGCTGTTTTCATTCGGAATTGAAGCGATCAACAATTCGAGTCAGCGTAACGAGATCATGAAAAACATTGCCAATTTCATGCAGCCGGCAGCGGAAGCCGAATTGCAAAATCTGGCCAGAGCCGCCACCAGACGCGTGAACCCGCAGACCACCTCTGAGCGTGTCATCGTTGAACGTGCTGACCTGCTGTCAAGCATTGAAGAACGCCTGTTGAAACAGATCAGGGATGACTTCAACAAGAACCCGGAGACCCGTTCAACAGTTCTTGATGCAATCCAGCGCCTGCCAACCGAGCAACGGCAGGCTGTGCAGAAACTTGAAAAAAATGTTCAATCGCTCTTGGAATTTGACAGCCAGCATGGTACTCTGAACCAGAGATAAAAACACACCCGTTCAAAGGGAGAAATCTCAACAGGTTTCTCCCTTTGTTATGTACTTTTATCGCAGGTTAAAACATTGAACAACGCAAAAATCCTACTGGCACCAGGCCCGACTGAGCCAATCACGCGCACCCAGGACCGCGACGACACCTCACCCGAGACAACGTCGCGTCGCCGGCAGATTATAAGATTATACCTGACGGCCATTCTGCTGCTGAGCGCCATGCTGACCGTTTATATCTGGCAATCGACCAAAATGGTCGAAGTCAAACTGCGCATCAAGAACGTTGAGAAAGACATCAGCAACATCGAAAATGCCAACGCCGACCTGCGTGCCGAAATCTCCAAGCTGCAATCCCTGGCCCGCATCGAGACAGTCGCCAAAACCGAGCTCGGGATGATCATTCCAAGACGACTTATCTATATCACCATGCCCGAGAACTGGAACCGAAAAAATGAATAGCCCCACCCCATTCCACCAGTCAGTTCTGGTTGACACAGTTGTTAAATATGCCTTGCCTCCCGGCGGTGAAATATTTGTCGATGGAACTTTCGGCCTCGGCGGGCATACCCGGGCGGTTCTCAACGCTTTTCCCACCATCAAAAAGGTGATTGGCATAGATCGCGATGCCGAGATTCTCGAGCATTCGACCACAGGCCTCGAAGACCCACGCATAGTCCGCTTTCAAGCCCATGCTTCTGACCTCCCTGAAATTCTCGCCCGCACCGGTATAAGCGCTGCAGACGGCATTCTCCTTGATCTTGGCGTTTCATCCTGGCAACTCGATAATCCGACCCGGGGCTTCTCGTTTAGCCGACCCGGCCCACTCGACATGCGCATGAACAGCGAAGACCCGCAGACAGCTGCCGATCTGGTCAACCACCTCGACCGCGATGAACTGACCAGAATATTTTTTCAATACGGCGAAGAAAAATTCAGCAGACGCATTGCCGACGCCATCATCAGGGAAAGGGCCATCGCGCCTTTTACCAGCACAGATCAACTGGCAAAAATTGTCAGTGAGGCTGTTCCGGGCGCCAGTCGCCATCAAAGCCATATTCATCCGGCCACCCGCGTCTTCCAGGCCTTGCGAATTGCGGTCAACCACGAACTCGAAGAAATCGAAAGGTTTCTGCAGATAGCTCTTGCCTGCCTCAAGCCAGATGGGCACCTTACTTTAATTGCCTTTCACTCACTCGAAGACCGCCTGATAAAAAACTTTATGCAGAAACACCAGAAAGGCTGCGATTGCCCGCCCAGATTTCCGGTCTGCGTCTGCGGCAAAAAACCGCAACTGCAAATATTAACCAGCAAGGCGATCTTTGCTGATGACGCCGAGATTGCCCAGAACCCGCGTGCCAGATCGGCGAGATTGCGCTCGGCCCGAAAACTGCCGACCGGAGACCCAACCCTATGAAAAGCCGCACCATAAACCCCCGCACCATACGGGCTATCTTCCTGCTCGGAGTCAGTGGCCTGATGATCGGTATTTTTTCGCTGCGCCTCGTGCAATTGCAGATATTTCAGTATAACGAGTGGGCGCTGCGCTCAACCCGTAACCACGTCAGCAAAAGAGTTCTCGACATGAAACGCGGCAACATCTACGACCGCAAGGGCGACGAACTGGCCATATCAGTCGATACTTACACCGTCTTTCTCTACACCCGTGAAGTTAAATCACTGGCCGAAGCAACCAATCTGATGGCCACTGTTCTGCCCATGACACGCGAAGAGATAATCGCCAAGATTGGTGATCGCTCAGGTTATATTCAGATTTACAAAGAACTTGAGCCAAATCAGGCCATGAAACTTCAGAAACTCAACATTCCAGGAGTCATCCTCGAAAGCCACTACCGGCGCTATTACCCGCAAAAAGCGCTCGCTTCAAACCTGCTTGGCTTTACCGGCGCCGAGCAACAGGGGCTTGAGGGCCTCGAAAAGCTTTTTGACAAAACCCTGCGCGGCTACCCCGGCCTGGCAGTCCAGGAAGACATAAGCCTCAGCGAGAGTGGCCCGGCACGCATGCGTGTAATTACACCCCCAATGGGCGGCAGCAATATCAATCTGACCATAGATTCTTTCATTCAGCATGTCCTTGAATCAGAACTCGCCAGTCTGGTTGAAAAATACGACCCTATCGATGCCTCAGCAATCGTCATGGATCCTCACAGTGGCGAGATACTCGGCATGGCCTGCCTGCCGAACTACGATCTGAATAATTTTGGTGCAGCCAAGCCTGACACCCGGCGCAATCGACCGGCCACCGACTTTTTCGAACCTGGTTCCTGCATCAAAATCATCGCGGTCGCCAGCGCTCTCGAAAATAATAAAGTCGATCGCAGCACCAGGTTTTATTGCCGCGGTTATGGCGAAATGCCCGGCCGTAGAATTCGTTGCCACGGAGCACACGGGCTGGTCGATGTCGATAAGGCAATTGGCGAATCATGTAACGCTTCAATGATGCAGCTGTCGCAAATGCTCGAACCATCAATGCTTTATCGAACCTATAAAAAGTTTGGCTTCGGCGATCCGACCGGTGCCGAGGTCGTGGCAGAAAGCAACGGCATTTTCAAACCGCCGTCGAAGTGGTCTGGCTTTTCACCATCTTCTCTGGCCATAGGCCAGGAAATGACCGTTACCGGCCTGCAGCTGGTTCAATCTTATTCGGCAATCGCCAATGGGGGCAACCTCATTAAACCAAGGCTGGTTCGACGCATTGTTTCCCCCGATAACGAAATTCGCCAGGATTTCGGCCCAGAGATAGTCAGGCGGGCCGTTACCCCCGAGCAGGCACGCATCCTGCGCCGCATGCTGATGGGAGTCGTCGAAACCGGAACCGGTCACATGGCCATGCTTGAAGATTACACCGCGGGCGGCAAGACGAGTACCGCACAAAAAGCCAACCCCCGAGGCGGTTACTTTAACGATAAGGTGGTCGTCAACTTTATCGGCATGATTCCAGCCATGAACCCGCGCATTGTTTTGCTGGTTGCGGTTAACGAACCAAAAGGCAACGAGAGAACCCTTTATGGCGGCCAGATTACTGCCCCTTCTTTCGCAAGAATTGCCGACCGGGTTCTCAAGCACCTCAAAGTTCCACCAGACCGCTCTCTTTCGCCTGAAGCCCGCGAAGAACAGCTGCTGAATAAAAATAAGATCACCGTCAAACAGGAAATCATCAAGCTGCCGAATTTGCTCTCATCAATGCCGGCATGGGTTGCCTCGACAACCACGCTGGCATCAGAAACCGAAGCACTGGTGCCAGACCTGCGCGGCAAATCCCTGAAAGCTGCCCTGCAAACAATCAACCGCCAGGACCTGAAAGCAATTTTTGAGGGTAATGGGGTGGTTATCGCCCAGCAACCCCCGGCCGGCCGCCCTTTGCCACCTTCAAAAATTCTCCGGGTTAAACTATCGCCTGATTTTGTTGAATAACCAGTTTCACTCAGCGATAAAACCTGATAGAATCCCATAAAATCTACCGCCTCCACCGGAGCAAGAATCATGAAAATACTGCGCAGCATTCTCCCCGAGAATATAGTTTCAACCACCGGGGTTCTTGATATCGAAATCACCGGCATCGCCTTTGACTCAAGAAAAGTCAACCGGGGCAACTTGTTTGTCGCTCTGCCCGGTCAGCATATCGATGGCTGCGCCTTCATCTTTGACGCCCTCGAACGCGGCGCCGCCGCCGTCATGACCGAAGGAACCCGCAAAAACATTGAAGTTCCGGTAGTCAAGGTGAATAACGCACGACAGGCCCTTTCTGAAGTTTCTGCCAAATTTTACGACCACCCCTCTGAAAAGATGAAATTGCTTGGCATCACCGGCACCAAAGGCAAAACCACAATTACCTATCTCATTCAAAGTATCCTCAAAAAAGCCTTTCAGCACTCCTTTCGCATCGGAACAGTCGAATATGACATGGAATTCGAAAAAATCCCAGCTACCAACACCACTCCCGAGTCTCAGGTTCTGCATTCACTGCTCGACCGGGCCTGGCAGCATGGCATTTTTCAGGGAGTACTCGAAGTAAGTTCACACGCCCTCAAAACCTGGAGAGTTGAAAATCTGTCGTTCGCGGTCGCGGGGTTTACCAACCTGTCTCTCGAACATACCGAGTTTCATCCTGATATGAATGACTATTTCAACACCAAAAAGTTGTTTTTTACTGATATCGCCAGAGCCGACAAGCCCTGCATTATCGGCATAGACAACGAGTACGGCCAGAAAATGGCCCAGGAATGCCGCAGCCAGGGCCTAAAAGTGCAAACAGTCTCGGTTCACGACCACAATGCCGACTTTTACTGCGAAAATCTCAGCATCAACGGCACCAACAGCGATTTTCTCATCTGCCATGGCAGCGAAAAAAATCCATGCAGCATTCATCTGCCGGGTGAATACAACGTTTTTAATGCCCTGATGGCAGCGGCGATGACCCACGCCATCGACGCAGACTGGGCAGCAATCTGTGGTGGCCTGCACGCTATTAAAAATGTTCCGGGCCGCCTTGAATCGATTGCCAATGACGCCGGGGTCAATGTTTTCGTTGATTATGCTCACAGCCCAGATGCTCTCGAAAATGTTCTCAAAGCCGTTAAACCGCTGACCCGCAAACGCCTGATCACTGTCTTTGGCTGCGGCGGCAACCGTTCCCAGGAAAAACGACCCGTGATGGGCCGCGTTGCCCTGCAATATTCTGATGTTGTCATCATAACGAGCGATAACCCCCGCAAAGAAGAACCCGAAGCCATAATTGAGCAGATCATGGGCGGCATAGGTGCCGAAGCAACTGCCGGCGGCAAAACCGTCATGCAGGAAGTTGACCGCCGGGCCGCTATTTTTAAAGCCCTAAAAATGGCCACCGAAGGTGATACGGTTCTTATCGCCGGCAAGGGGCACGAAACCGGGCAATATTTTGCTGATCGCACCGTGCCATTCGACGACCGCGAGGTAGCCCGAAGCTTTTTCAGGAAAACCGAAGATGAAAATTGAGCAACTGGCCCAGGCCTGTAACGGCAAAGTTGTCAACGGTGGCGAAGTCAGCATTTCAGGCTTCAGTATTGACAGCCGCAGCATCAAACCCGGCGATATCTACATTGCACTCAAGGGCGAAAACCATGATGGCCACAAGTTCGTAGCCGCAGCCGTAAAAGCAGGCGCGGCGGCAGCTCTGGTCTCGACACTGCCAGAACCCGGTGAGGCAAACCAGACCGCAATTATTCTGGTCGCCGACACCCTGCTGGCCCTGCAGGCAATTGCCAGTCACCGCCGCCGGCAGCTGAAATCTTTTTTTATTGGCGTAACCGGCAGCAACGGCAAAACCACGACCCGATCCATGGTTCACCACATTCTTTCCGAGAACTCCCGCTGCAGCGCCACAACCGGCAATCTCAACAATCATATCGGGCTGCCGATGACCATTCTTGCTGTTGCCGAAGACAGCCAATACAGCATTCTTGAAATGGGTATGAACCACAGTGGTGAGATCCGAGAATTGTGCAGAATCGCCAGCCCAGATGCCGTATTAATCAGCAATATCGGCCCGGCTCACATCGGAATTCTCGGCAGTCTCGAAAATATTGCCAGGGCCAAGGCCGAAATTCTCGAACATCTGGCTGCCGGGCAAACCGCTGTAGTGCCCGGTGACACAGAGTTTACCGAAATTTTTAAAAAAGCCGCCGGCCCGGCCGGCATCTTAACTTTCGGCGAACAGGCCGGCAACGATTACCGCCTCACCGACCTGGAAATGCTGCCTGACTCAGTTGCCTTCAACCTCGATACTCCAGCAGGCACAAAGCATTGCCGTGTCAGCCTGGCCGGCCGTCATAACGCCTTTAACGCAGCCGCGGCTCTCAGTCTTTGTCATCAGCTCGGCTGCGATCTCGATCAGGCCGTCAGCCGCCTGGCATCTTTTGCTCCGGTCGGCGCCCGCATGGAAAGAATAAATATCGACGGTCTCACTGTCCTGCTTGACTGCTACAACGCCAACCCTGGCTCAATGCAGGAAGCACTGCGCTATCTGGCAATCTGCGCTTCGCCGCGCATCGCCGTTCTCGGCGATATGCGCGAACTCGGAGAAATGTCCGTGGCATTGCACCGGCAGCTCGGCGCCCAGGCTGCAGCGGCCACACCCGATCTGCTGGTCTGTGTCGGCCAGGATGCAGCCCATATTGCTGACGCGGCCCGCGAAAACGGTTTGCCAACTGCGCGGGTTCTGGCATTAAACTCTTGCGACCAGGCTGCCGAATTATTAAAAGAAAAACTGCAGAAGGGTTCAACTATTCTTTTCAAGGCAAGCCGGGGCATGCATTTCGAAAAAATCGTGCAGAAAATCTGGCCGGCACTAGGCAAAGACCTGCACTGACCCGGCTATCAGGAGGCCATAATTGTTCAGCTCAATATTCGAGCCACTTTCGATTCGCATTATTTTTTCAATCGTCACCTCGTTTCTTCTCGCAATGATCATTGCCCCAAGAGTTATCTTCAATCTGAAGAACCGCCAGATCGGTCAGACCATACGTGAAGAGGGCGTCAAAGAGCACCTTAAAAAAAGCGGAATTCCAACCATGGGAGGCATTATTATCCTCATTCCGCTGATGATCACTACCCTGCTCTGGACAAAAATCAACCCCTTTGTGGTTGTCTCTCTGCTGGTAACGGCTGCCATGGGCCTGATCGGCTTTTTTGACGATATAACCAAGGTAGTAAGGGCAAGATCACTCGGCCTCACTGCCCGCCAGAAACTCGCAGGGCAGATCATCACAGGCGTGGCCGCTGCACTGGCCATAAAGTACTACCCCGGGCTGAGATTCGAACTGGCAACCTCTGCCACAAGCACCATCGATATGACCGCATCATCGACCCAGTTGCCGATTTTTGGGGCAATCGATCTTGGCTGGCTATATATTCCCTTTGCCGCTGCCGTCATCGTCGGGGCTACCAACGCCGTTAACCTTACCGATGGCCTCGACGGCCTCGCATCAGGAAGCATGATCGTTGCCGCGACCCCGTTTCTCATTTTTTCGTATGTCTGCGGGCACCTGATTTTTGCCCGTCACCTCGGCGTCGCGTATATAGCTGGTGTAGGCGAACTCGCCGTCATGAGCGCCGCGATCATCGGTGGCTGCTTCGGCTTTTTGTGGCACAACGCCCACCCTGCCGCCGTATTTATGGGTGACACCGGTTCTCTGGCCCTTGGCGGCGCAATTGGCGCCATCGCCCTGTGCAGCAAGACCGAAATCTTTCTGGCAATTGTCGGCGGTATTTTCGTCATCGAAGCCCTGTCAGTAATCCTGCAGGTCAGTTATTTCAAGATGACCAAAGGCAAACGCATCTTCAAGATGAGCCCGATTCATCATCATTTCGAACTGTGCGGCTGGGCCGAAGAAAAAGTGGTAATCAGATTCTGGATCATGGGGATCATGCTTGCAATGGTCGGCCTGACGCTTTTTGCCTCAAGGCTGGTTGCAGTCTGAAACGACCTGCCCGTCGCAATAAAAACCGGCAAAAAAAACTCCCCGGCAGGGGCCGGGGAAAAGCAATTGGGATGTTATGAACAAAACAAATCAGCGATAGAAAATCTTAAGCTGAATAGCGCTCATTCTGATATCGACAATGTCGAGGTTGCGACTGGCAAGGAAGTAAACACTGCTCGGATTGCTTCTGATCAATTCAGTTACATCAACAGTGTAAGGAGTGCCCGGTTCAGCAGTGGCATAGAAGTCGCCCAGGAAACTGCCGCTGTTACAGGTATTGCCGACCCACCAGCTACCAAGATCAGTTTCGGCGCTGACCTGCTGTGTTGAGCCAAGAAAATTCTGAAAATGAGCAGAACCAGGGGCGTGGTATTCGCCAATAAACTTAACTTCAGCTTTCACAAAACCAAGGCTGACGAAGTCTATATTAATCGGTGTCTCAAGTGATACTTCAGAAAACTCACCATTTGCATCTGCAATCGGATAAATTTGCGAAAACCAACCCGTACTGCCAACTGTGCTGCTGATAACAGCAGGGTTCAACTGGGCAACCACCGAGGCAACCTGACCGGCAAGAACTTCAACCGGGAAAGAGTTATCAAGATAATCAGGGTGCGAAGCTCTGACATTGTAAACCCCAGCCGGCAGATCGGCGAAATTGAACTGACCGGCACTGTCTGAAACTGCTGAGTAATTGGTGCCTTCAAGGGCAATCGCCACGTCTGCCAGTTTGGCGCCATTCACGAAGTTTTCGATATTACCGGCGAGATTACCCGTAGTTACACCGGTAACAGGTATCGGAACCAGTTCGGAACCAATTTTAACCACCGGCAGCAGCATGAAGAAATTGAGTTTGCCGAATTTCCATTTGGTGAGGCGGTGCAGAAACTTAACTTTGAGAACGGTTTCGTAGCCATCTTTAAGTTCAAATTTGCCAACGAAACGAATCTTTCTTGAGGGAACAGTGACTTTGTAAGTTGTGCCATCAACATTGATTTCGGCAGCCTTAACCGAGAATTCCATGTAGTTGTAGCGACCGGCCGGCAGGTTCTGTTCAGCGAGGATATCAGAAAGGGTAGCGGCCGAGAGAAGATCGACCTTGCGCACTGGCATAGAAATATTGGTCTTAACGCCAAGTTCAGACTTGACCATCATCTTCTCAAAGGTTATAAAGATATTGTCAGTTACATCGGCAGACAAAAGAGAAACACGCAGTCTCGAGGCAGCCTTCTTGACATCATCTCTGAAGCAGTGCCCAATTTTGTGTGCTGATTTGGCAAAGGTGTATTTGCGGTCGACCGGTTTGGTGTATGAGCTTGCCATTACCTGGGGTTTAGCCGAGTTCACAGCCTGCGCCGACTGCTGAGAACTGGCAACGGAGGTACTGCCAACCGGGTTTGAATCACCGGACTTCATGAAAAAGCAGCCGGTGAGCATGGGTATGACGACAGCTATGGCGAGAGCCAGCAGTAACTTCCTGTTCATAATTAATGTCCTCCAGATTCTAAACGAAATATCGGCGCTACTTATAGGTAAGCAAATATTGTACCCATTATCTTTATTGACGAACGCCAGTCTAGCGATTCCCTCATTCGGCAAGGGTTTCGCTCAGGCACATTCACCGGGTGCATCCATGACCGCCGGCGGACAAAAGAGGATTTTTTCCCTACTGCTTTTCTTTTTGGTAGGTATTTTTTACCCTTCAACGTCCTACAGTGTACAGACCATATACTATGCCACTTCATCAGCAGATATTCTTCTCGCAAGTTTTTCGTTTTCACCTGCAACCGATGAACGCAACTATCTTTTCCCCGACCGTGTGTATTTCAACGCATCCGGAAGCGAGCAAACGTTTAAAGCGGGCACCAACCCAATACCATTTCCAGTCTGGAGTGCAACTTTTCCTATTCAGACATGGGACTCTAAATTCCTCGTAGCTAGCTCCTCGACAGCTGTTTTATATGATGGTTGCGCACAGATAGTCCAGTTTCCGGCAGATTTCGTCACACCAGGACTGCGGAATAAATTCATTCTCACAACAATGAAACTTCTCAGTCGGGAAATCTTTTCAACAGTGTATTCAACTTCATCCGACCTGCTGAAAACCCCTTATATAGAAAAAAACCAACTTAGCACCACAATCAATACGGCAAAACCTCATGCTACTGTTGTAAGCAAAAACAAAATCTACGTTTTCTGGATCGACAACACTTCAAACTTGCGGGTTGCTTCCTCCATCGATGCCACATCCTGGACTGACGAAGGAGCTGTAGCCGGCAGCGGAATAGACAGCAACCTGGGTCCATACGGCTGTCTGATCAAATCAGGCTCAAATGAATATATTGCTGTTGCCTTTCGAACAAGCACCACAACTATCAAAATCATCAGTTTTCCCGACGGCACAATCTCTCCGTACGATTCGACCACAATCAACACAGGCGCAAAAAACGTTGACGGCAGTGCAGTTTCGCTCAGTCAAAACCCCCGCAATGGCAGAGTTGTGCTTTCTTGGTATTGCGAAGTCGACAAAAAGATTTACTTTCACTCCGGCAAATTTGAGCCGGCTATCCCGGGAAGATTTTCATTTACAGCCCTTCCCACTTCGGTTGATACAGGCAAAAATTTCAGTGGAACTTACGGATTAGGCTCTTCGGGTGGACCCAACTTTGAAAACAGCCTGATCTTGCCATCTGCAGCGGGGCTGTATAACTACATCATTAAAGATGGCAACATCGTACAAGGGGAACTTCTTACTCCGGCAGGGCATCCAACGCAATTCAATTTTTTCGAGAATGGCGACTGGTATTGCGGATTGGTAATACTTTCAAGCCTGTCAAAATTTGATTTTTATACCCGCAAACTTAAATTTCCCGATAAATGTTCGTGGCAGGCTGACCAGAAGGTATTGCACCTCGAAGGGCCGCCGCAGACTGGCAGCCAGGTTAGAATCGCGGTGGATTTTGCCGAACCTAAAGCCGAATATTCTAAGGTCAGAACGGTCAATGCCGGCACGGTTGGCGGTTTTCGCGATTTGGCGAGCGGATATCGAGTTATTGCAAGTTTTCCAGCGGGCAACGAGCACTTTTTTTCGCTGTATTTTGATAAGCCGATGCGCCTGGCCAGTTACCCGATTCTCATTGGCGTTAATGCGCCGGTAAGACTGTTTGATTCACTCAATCAACCGGTTGCCATTACCCACATCGCCAGCACCGCCAATGAACTTGTTTTTCGACCCGTTGACGACCTGCAGCTCAACGCTACCTATAAAATTTCAATTGCCAGCAGCGTCATCGACAATAACGGTTCGCAGATCTATGAAAATGCAACCTTCACCTTCACCACCCAGAATTCGTCAAGTCAGGTGCAGACAGACGAAATCAACAGTATCGCCGCCTTCAATACCCAGGCAAACGCCATTGCCGGCAGTGGGGGCGAAATTGCTTCGGGCAGTGAAGTCAATTCCAGCGCCACGATTTATCTGCGTGTTAACTGCGTTGACCCGGCCTTCAACACTATCGACACCCTCAGTGCCGATGTGGTTATTGATGACGCGGCACCGTTAACAACGCTCACCCTGACCGAAAGTGCCGCCAATTCAGGCGCTTTTATCGGCAGCTACACCATCTCTTCGCCGACCGGCGGCACGCATACCTGCAAATTCAAAACCGCCAAATCGAGCGTTTATCACCCTGTTTATGTCAGTTTTCCAACTCTTGCCCCGGGCACACCAGCTTCAGCAGCCATCAACGTGCCGGTCAACTCTACCATTACGGTAATCGCCGATGAATCGCTCAATGAGCCGGTTGACCCCGCCAACATTTCACTGCTGCTTGACGGCAACCCGGTGGCCCATTCCTTTGTCTATACCAATGCGTCGAAGCAGATCACCATTACCCCGACCGCAACCCTGGCCAGCGAAAAAACCTATATCGTCTCGGTCAGCAAACTAAAAGATGCCAGGGGCAACCCGCAAATTCAACCACTGGCCTACAGTTTCACGGTTGAAGACAAAACCCCGCCGATTCTCACGCCCGCGTCACCGGCATCGGCGACTCTAAATGTGCCCATCGGTGCAACACTGACTGTTTCGACAAGCGAATCACTTGCAGCGGCGTTGGTTAATAACAGCAATATCACATTGACAATCGATGGCAGCACCGTTCCGGCAGTCGTAAGCTATGACGATGCTACAAAGCTGATAACCATTGATCCGACTGGCTCACTTGGCAGCGAAAAGCTCTGTGTGGTCAGCGTTAAAAATCAGACCGACCTGCGCGGCAACCCACAAACAGCCGATCTGGTCTACAGCTTCACAGTCGAAGACAAGACCGCCCCCCTGTTGAGCAGCGTCAGCCCGGGCAATCTGAGCGTTGGCATCGCCATTAACAGTCTTCTCACCATTGATTTTTCAGAGAATATAGCAGCAGGTTCAGTCGACAAAAACTCTGTAAAACTGTTCAAAAACGGCGTAATTGCCAATTACAGCCTCAGTGTCAGCGGAAATCGCATTACCATCGACCCCGACGATATCCCCGAAGGCTACATGCTGCCCGACACAACCTACAGAATCGAGATCAACGGCGGAGTGACCGACCTGCCCGGCAACGCATTCAACCCCTCCCCGGCCCCTTTCACCTCGACATTTACCACCATGGGTTCCCAGACTCCGCCAACTGCGATCAGCACCGTCAAACTTTACTCTGACGAGGCATTCAGCAGCCAACTGCCGGCTGATGCCGATTACCCCTATACCGGCACTCTCTACATCGAATTTTCAGGTACTGATGGCCAACCACTGACCCGCGACAGCACCATCGCCTCAATCTCGACCGGGGTAACGGCAACTCTGACCGAAACAGCCTCAAGCACAGGGGTTTATCGCGGTTCAACCACATTCGCGGGGCTGAATGACCGCTTCAGGCTCAAAACCCAGTCAACCATCAACCCGGCTGCCAGCGCGGCACTGTTGATAACCTGGCCGGCAATTTCTCCGGGCTTCCCCGCTTCGGGGGCTGTGAATGTTCCGGTCAATTCAACTATAACCTTTGTGGCCGATGAATCACTCAATCCGGCAAAGGTCAACAATACAAACCTGACACTCTCGGTGAACGGAACAGCTTTAAGCACAGTCGTCAGCTATGACGACACCCTGAAACAGATCAGCATGAAACCTGCTGACCCTCTGCCCAGTGAAAAACTCTGCATCGTATCAGTCAGCAATCAGGCCGACATTCACGGAAACCCCCAAATCAAGCCGATAGTAATCAGTTTTTCTATCGAAGATAAGACGCCACCGACCATCACTGCGGTAAGTCCGGCCGACTTGTCAACCGGAATTCTTATTAACAGGCTGCTAACCTTGGATTTTTCTGAAAATCTCGCCGGCAGCTCAGTCGATAAAAATTCGGTAAAACTGCTGAAGAACGGCAACCCTGCCAGCTACAGCCTCAGTGTCAGCGGCAGCCGCATCACCATAGACCCCGACGACCTTGTTGAAGGCTTTATGCACCCTGAAACTGTTTATCTGATCGAAGTCAGCAACGGCGTCACTGATTTGCCGGGCAATGCTCTGGCCGCCCCATTTGCTTCGTCGTTCACCAGCATGGCTTCGCAGACTACGCCTGTTTCCATCAGCAGTGTCAAACTTTTCTCAGACAACACTTACTCTGCAAGCTCCCGGTTATCTGCGAATGCTGATTACGCTGGCAGCGGCACCCTCTACATTGAGTTTGCCGGGGTCGATGGACAGAGCCTCACCCGCGACGCCACCATCGCTTCAATCTCTACCGGGCAGTATGCAACTCTGCAGGAAACAGCCTCAGCAACCGGGATTTTTCGAGGTTCAATCTCTTTCGCCGGGCTTGCTGATCGTTTTAAACTCAATGTTCAATCGACGTTAACCCCCTTAGCGAGTGAAACACTGCTGGTCACCTGGCCGACGCTCGCTCCGATTGTGCCGGCATCAGGTGCTGTCAACGTGCCGGTCAATTCAACAATAACGATCAGTGCCGATGAACCGTTGAATGCCGCACAGGCGACTTCGGCAAATGTTACCTTGGCTCTCAACGGAAGCGCTGTCGAAGCTCCGGTCAATTATAGCCCGCTGCTCAGGCAGATTACCCTGACCCCAACCACCCTGCTTGCCAGCGAAAAAACCTACCTGGTAACGGTCATCAACCAGAAAGACCTGGTCGGCAACCCACAGACCGCGCCGCTGGTCTACAAGTTCACTATTGAAGACAAAACGCC
This sequence comes from Candidatus Rifleibacterium sp., assembly GCA_035352635.1. GTDB lineage: Bacteria > Muiribacteriota > Ozemobacteria > Ozemobacterales > Ozemobacteraceae > Rifleibacterium. The sequence goes on along the minus strand of DAOPYA010000024.1, from coordinate 2,475 downwards.
ACCGACCATAACCGGGGTTTACCCGGCCAACGGGGCAGCAGCAGTAACCATTGATCGCTTGCCGCTCATTACATTTTCTGAAGCAATTGCCCCAGGCTCGATCAGCAAATCTTCGATAAAACTGATACGCAACGGCTCGGCCGCGAGCTACAGCCTCAGCCTGACGGGCAATAAACTGAGTATAGACCCTGACGACGGAGCCGATCAGGGTATGACCGCGAGTTCAACCTACCAGATCGAAATTACCTCTGCCGTTCAAGATCTTGCCGGGAACTCACTTCTCAATCTTCCTGAGCCATTCCGCCTGTCTTTTAGTACCCAGCCACATACCACCCCGCCGACCGACATTACCAGCATTTCATTATACAAAGATCCGCTGCTGATAACCGCCTGGGGCAACAATGAAAAGATTCCCGCTTCAACAACCGTTTATCTCAAGCTGGTCGGCAGCGATGGAGCCACCCAGACCCGCGATCTGGCCACCGTCAGCCTTTTACTGTCATGGGGCCAGAACATTGAATTCAACATTCAGGAAACTGCCTCAAACTCAACCGGCTACTATATTGGTCTGTTTTCGTTCGCAACTTCGCCGCTCTACGGTGTTCCAACCCCCCAGCCCCCAGTAAGCGCCGGCCAGTTAACTTTTGCGGCCAGCCAGAAGCCAGCCATGGCCGCCACTCTCTCGATAACCTTTCCAGAATTGCAGCCGGCCCAGACGACCGTTACAACGCTCAGCGGCTCAAGTGCAGCGGCCGGTGCCAATAACGCCAGAATCGACACCTCAATAATCCTCAGCTTTTCTGACAGCCTGCTCGACAGCGGCAACGCCACCGCGATTCAAATCAGCTCAGGCAGCACCGCATTGCCGGCCAACCGGGTTCTTTCCGCCGACCAAAAGCGCCTCACCATAATACCGACCAGCCCGTTGCCTTACAACAGTATCATCAGCATTAGCGGTTCCTATTCTGATGCCGGGTTGAAGTCGCTGCTCGGCAACCCTCTTTACCGGCCATTCAATTTTAACTTCACCACCCAGCCAGGTCGGTCTCCCCCCGCAGCAATTTCAAGTCTGAGGTTGTTTCCTGACGCAGCCATGTCACCTTTAAACGCCTATGTTTCGGGTCAGGATTTTAAAGCCACCGGTATTTTATATGTGGAAGCCGCTGGCATAGACGGGTCACCCAACACTATCGACACTACCATGGCCCTTTTATCAACCGGCCAGAAGGTCGAACTGACAGAGACCAGTGCCGGCTCAGGCATTTATCAAGGTTCTGCCGCCTACGCCAATCTCTCTGACGGTTTTATTTTGAGCGCCGTCTCTGAGGTCAATCCGGCTGCCAGCCTTAGTCTCACACTCAGTATTCCTGAATTATTGCCGATTGCCCCCGCTTCAGCTGCCACAGGCGTTTCTTTCGCGACGAGTGTTTCTATTCGTGCTGACGAAGCGCTGAATTCAGCAACAGTTAATACTTCTTCGCTAAAGCTCTTTAGCGACGGAATAGAAACCGCCGGTTCGGTCTCTCTGCTTTCAGACCGAATGACCATGGTATTTGCGCCGGCCCAGAACTTAAAATTCGGCGCAACCTGCCTCTGCCAGGTTGATGGCGTTACCGATCTGGCAGGCAACCCGCCGGCCGGCCCGCTCTACTTTACCTTCTCCGTACAATCGGGCACTGTCGCTCCGGTTGTTATAACCTCGCTCAGGGCATTTTCTGACGCAGACTACAGCAACCAGCTCGCCAATGGCTCAAAAATCGCGCCGGCTACAACCATATTTGTAGAAATAGCGGCAACCGATTTGTCAGCAAGCACAATCGACACAACTGAAGCTATTCTGAGCACCAGTGTCTCCGGAAAAACTCTTAAAACAGCCCTGATAGAAACATCCGCCGCATCAGGCCTGTTCCGTGGCTCGGTCAGCATTTTTAACGACCAGAATGCCCTGCTCACAGTATTCTCGGCTGCTGATAACGCAAAAAAAACCACTCTAAGAACCTTTAAGCTGCCAGAATATCTGATTTTACAGCCGGCATCAGGTTCAACCGATATTTATCTAGATACCGTATTCGAGATTGAAGCAGGCAAAGCTCTTGCCCCTGCCTCAGTCAGCACCGCCAGCGTTCTTTTGGCTGGCAGCAGCGGTCTTGCGAGCTATGCCGTAACTCTGCCGGCCCCCGACCGTATAAGAATTAAAACCGCTCTGCTGCCATCAGAAGTCTATCATCTGAAGCTGACGGCCCAGATTTACGACAGTGAGGGGCTTGCCTGCCCAGAGGTCGTCGCAAAATACACTACCATCACCCAGGAGTTTAAAGAATTCACTCTGTATGCCGATGCGGCATTTTTTGAGCCGATTGCTGCTGACGGCGAGGTTGAGGCTGGAACCACGGTTTACGCGAAGTTGAAGGCGGTTAACACCCGTCTGACCGATACGGAAACGGCGACCTGCACATATTCTGATGGTCTGGCAAG
>DAOPYA010000023.1:0-50561 GCA_035352635.1 Candidatus Rifleibacterium sp. | reverse complement strand
GAGAACTTCGCCGGCCAGCAGACATGGGCGCCCCAGGTCGCGAATGGCGGCAGAAAACCGCTGCTGCAGGGCACCGAGATTCTTCAACCCGGCTTCGGCGCCGAGATCGCCACGGCACAACCATAATTCATCAAAATACTCAGCCACGGCGCCAAGATGTTCAAACGCCGCCCGTTGTTCGATTTTGGCAATCAGTCGGTGGGTATTGCCGGTCAGAGGTCTGAACAATTCGCTTTCGCGACCGTCGGCCACGAACGAAATCGCATAATCAAGATCTTCGATATGACTGCTTAATTGAATAGCCGCGGCATCTGAAGGCATGACTCGCGCCATCTCAAATACCCGGTCGGGCGAATTGATACCCTTGCCACTACTGAGCGGGCCATTCTGCTCGACGATGCCATGAAGACAACCTTCAGACTTTCCGGTTACCAGAACCACCACCCTGCGATCATTGAGCAAAAGACGATCACCAGGCGAAGTCTTCTCGAAAACGCTGCTATTCGGCACCGGAATTCGATCAACCTGATGCGAAATGTCGCCGAAAAAAAATTGCACATTCTCTGGCAGTTGCTGAACAGCCGGAAACCGCCCAACCCGCACCTTCGCCCCCTGCAGGTCAAGAATGATGCGAAACTTGTGTTCGGCACGAGAACGCAAATTGATCAGCCTGCCCAGCCATCTTTCGAGATTCTCGGGCGTGAGGTGCGCCACATTGAGGCGCAGGGATGAAGCAGTTTTGGCGAGTGTCTGCAGTGAAGCATCGTCTTCTGAAGATGGCCCACAGGTAAATACAAGTTTTTTTTCATTCAGCAAGGTTTATACCTTTGCTTTCAGCACCAGAAAGGTGAAATCATCCTGAAATTTAACCGAACCCATGAAAGAATGCATCTCCCGCATTATTGATTTTGAGAGATGCTCTGCTGACTGATATTGCATGCGGGCCAGCATTTCAAGAAACCTCGGTTCGCCGTACATGACGCCGTTGGCATCGGCACATTCGGTAAGGCCGTCGGTGTAAAGCAATATGCTGCGGCCGGCCGAAAAATCGATAGTGACCTCGGGCCACGGCATTTGCAGGCCAAGACCGAGCATCGGGCCGTTGCCCTCGACGAAGACCGGGGCCTGCCCCGGCTGAAGCAATACCGGGTTCGGATGCCCGGAGTTACAATAGGTAAATGTCTGCCGGTAAGGGTCTACCAGACCGTAGATTATGGTAAAAAAGCTGCCGAAGCGGGTGAAGGGAAATTCCCGGTCGAGAGCCTGCATAACTTCGACTGGCTTGTAAAAGCCCGCGTTGACCGAAGTTTGCAGAAACTGTGCCACCGCAACGGTTATCATCGCGGCTCGTGCCCCGTGCCCGGCCACATCAACCACCCACGCAGGCCAGGCGCTATCATCAACCCTGACCAGGTTAACCAGGTCGCCGCCCACCTGTTCACAGGGCAAGAACTGAAAAGCGGCTTCGACGAGTTCAGATTGTGGCAAGGCAGAAGGCAGCAAGGTTTTTTGAATGCTGGCAGCGGCGGCCAGGTCTTCAAGAATCGCATTCTGACGCTTTTTAAGTTCATCATTCAGCAGACTAACCTGCTTTTCGGTATCGGCGTAGCGCAGAATCAGATTTTTTAAGAGCTGGTTACTGGTATCGACATCACGCAGATCGGCCCAGACATCAAGCAGATAACTGCAGATAGCGCGGTCATCTGCATCTGAGCCTGCCAGTTTGCCGACATCCGCAACTGGAAGTTTTGCTGATCTCATTATGACCTCACTTCAACGATTCGAATTGATCGATGCCGATATCGTCAGTTCGCTCAAGTTCGCGAATGAGAACCTGAGCCGAGCCACGATCAAGAATGCTGCCATGCTGTGAGGCAACTATTTCGAATGGCAAGGTCTTGAGCCGGGCCATGGCCAGATGAACTGCCTTGCTGCATGGCATAATCGTTCGATGAAAAGCAAGATAGCCTTCAATCTGGCAGCTGAGCTCGTTTTTCTGGCACTGCCGGCATGGATCACACTGTTTACAGCCTTCTGGCAGACCGAGAAAAAGTCGCCACGTCTTGTCGTAGGTTCCAAAAAGATCGCTTGAAAAGAGAATACGGGCGAGGGGGTCAAAAACCACGAAGCTGCCCGGGCTGTGACAATGCGGCACCGGAATAAATTCAAGCTCTCTGCCGGTTTTAAAAACGAACTTGTAATCAAGCTTGCTGATCGATGCGAACTGTGATTTTGAGCCGTAATGATGCAGAAACATCTTGCTTATATCTGCTGAAATAACCTTCAGATCAGGGTTAGCAATCATCTCTTCAAGATTCGGAATACTGCCACACAGGTCAGGATCAAAATGATCGTAGATCAGAGCAGAAATATTTCTTGGATTAAGGCCGGTCTCAAGAATTTTCATCATGACCACAGGGAAATCAGGGCGACTGCCGCCATCGAGCAGAATCGCCTCATCACCTTCGACAATCAGGTATGGGTTGCAGCGCAGCCCTGATTCACGGTCTTGAAACCCGACCCACCAGACACCATTGCCAAGACTAACAGCCCGGTCAAAATCCACTGAATCATTCTTCAGGTTAAAACTGTCCATGTTTCCCTCGTTGTTGGCACGGCATCAGCCGGCAAATATTGACTTGATGCGGCTGAAGATTCCACCCTTTTCGGTGGTCGGCGGCCGGCCCGCGATCTGCGCACAGAAGTTCTGAATATCTTTGGCGGCTTCGCACGACGAATCTACTTCCCAGATCGGAATGCCACGAAGTTCAGCCTCATGAAAAGGCTTGACCGCCTGAGCAACCGTATTCCACTTATAAGGCATCAGTTTGCGGTAATTGGCCAGATAATCAGCCTGGTCTGCCTCATACTGGTTAAGAATGCAGAAGAATTTTTCGGGTGGGTAGTTAAGTCTCTCAAGGGTCGCCAACAGCCTTTTAAGGCGTGACATGGCAGAAATATTACCCATGGTTACGAAAATCATCTGATCGGCGACGTCCCATAACAGAATCGATATATCATCGATGTGACTGGGCACATCAATAATCAGGTAATCGCAATTACGTGCGCATTCCTGAATAACCTGATTCAGATTTGAACGCGAAATAAACTCAGCTTCCTGGGGCTGAGATGGGCAGGCAAGAAGATTAACATTGCGCGAAACCTGCATGTATTTTCGAATGCTGTCGAAAACCAGACGCTCTTCATTCTGAATCATGCGGGCCATGTGTGGCTGGCTGTTCAAGCCGAGATGCACGCATGCATCACCGAGTTGCAGATCGCCGTCGATGAAAATCACGCGCTTGCCCATCTTTGCGAGATACCATGCCAGATGAACCGCCATGGTGGTTCTTCCTCTGCCGTCTTTTGGGGACATGAAAGCAAGAATTTTCGCGGTTTCCTGAGCCATCGGCATGGAAATGGCTTCGCGAATATTGCGACTGATGCCGAGCAACAGCTTGGTGCCCGCCGTCATTGAACTCAGCATGACCTTCTGCATCGCTTCCTTGGTAAGTTCAAGTATAACTGATTTTTCCATGGCGACAACCGTGTCTTCATAAAAAGACTCTTCGCCGAGCATGGCTGTTTCACCACAGAACCCACCGGGCTTAACAACGCCGAGCAGTACATCATCTTGGCCGTCTTTTGCCTTGCGGTTAACGATTTTCAGACTGCCGGTTTCAACGAAATACATTGAATTGGCCTTCTCGCCAGCATTGTAAATTACGCTGCCCCGTTCGAATTCTTTTGTAAGCAGATGACGGGAAATTAATTCAAGGTCAGAAGTAGTAAGGTCTTTAATTGCTAGCATATTTTTAGCGCCCCTTCACTGCAGGGCAGACTGAACGCTGTCAACGATTCCCATCAACTTGTCGAGGCCGAGGAGTTGAAGAATCTTTCTGACTGAGGGGTTACAGCCTGCGATGTAAAGTTTGCTGCCTTTGGCCTGCAGGCTCATGTGGTGTTTGACAAGGGTGGTAATCGCCGAACTGCAAACCATTTCAACTCCTGTCAGGTCGATGATTATTTTCTTTTTGCCAGAATTTTCAGCTTCCTGAATGGCAGTGTCGAACTCTTGAACCGCGTCAAAAAAAATGCTGCCAGTGACCTTAACCACTTCAGCCTGATCATGAGTCTCTTTTAGAAAGGTCATAAACGGGTGCTCCAATTGTTGATGTTTTTAATAACAAAAAATTTTACCACATTCCAATTTTTCCAGCCTGTTTTTTTTAGCGGCTCCCACCAAGATCACTGCTAGAAGAAGCAAAAGTATTCCAATGCAGACGCTCGGGCTTCCACTTGTCTTTTGGCTGGTCAACGCCAGCCGGCCGGCCTACCGGTATCACGCAAAGCGGCACCACATGTTCTGGAAGCAGCAATACCGAATTGACGGCCGCGATACGCTCAGCATAAGGGTAAGCAGCGGTCCAGACAGCTCCAAGGCCCATACTTTCGGCGGCCAGCAGAATATTCTGGGTGGCGGCAGAGCAGTCGAGCATCCACATGCTCTCTGAATCGCCGGCTCGGGCGATAGCCAGGTCGCCACACACCACAATTGCCGCAGCAGAGCTTGCCAGCATTTTTGCGTAGGGAAGCTTTTCGGCCAGGGCGTTCAGGGCAGCCCGATCATTGACGACCACAAATTGCCATGGCTGACGGTTACGGGCGGTCGGAGCCGCCATACCGGCCTTAACCAGCTCGGTAAGAACATCACGACTGACTTCAGCGCCGGTGAAATTTCTGACGCTCTTGCGCTGATAAATAGTGGTTAAAGTCGGGTTCAGGCTGTCAGAAGCAACTGGCTGAGCAGTTTTCAGCGCAGCAGTATCAATTGTTTTTGTCATTTCGGCCCCTTCGTTCTTAACTTTTTCAGACAGAGAATCACCATTATTGCCAATTCGAGAGGGAGACATCAGCAATATAATGATTGCCACGGCAAGCAAAACGTTCAAAACCGCATGAATTTTCATTTCTCGAGCCTCCTTGCCCGCTGTCATTTCATTCTGATCGGCGATGCCGACCCGCAGCATTTCGACAAGCTGCCCGCTCGGGCAGCAATAATTACACCAGGGCCGGCGGATAATCAACGACAGGCCCAGAAAAACAAGTGCCATAACAATGACCGAGGTTGCAGCTGAGTTCAAAAGAAAAGCCGAAAAAGGCTCGACACTGTTCAACGAAAACTTCAGGCCGACGATCAGTGCCAGAGAGATAACCGCAAGAATTGTCGGCCTGAGATAACCCAGCAGTTTTGCCTTCAAGCCGCTGATTTCAATTTTTCGGGAACAGCAGGAACCAAGAAGTTCCTGGGCGGCTCCATAGGGGCAATACCAGGTGCAATACCATGGCCGACCGCTGAAAAATGGCACCAATACTGCAAAAGCCACTACAACTACCATAAAAAGCTGATTTGCCAATGGAATGCCATTAATTACCCAGTTATGCAGCAGCTCTAAAGAAAAGAATCGCCCAAGAATAAAACCGGGTATGGCGATAGCCAGCACCAGAAAGGTTTTTCGGTAGCGACCGAGCCAGGCAGGCGCGAAACAACCTGAAATTGCCGCCAGAAGAAAAGCCCAGGCAAGAATTTCACCGGCCAGAGCCCGATAATCAGTCTGACTTCTCAGGGCTTCAAGCTCCTGATACTTTGCCAGCCTCAGCCTGACGCTGTCAATGGTGGCGCGGCTGGTCATTGTGGCCCGCGAAACTGCATCGACCTGCAGATTGACGGCTTCACTGGCAATTTTTCCGTTCCAGGACGCAAACAGGCCGGCATGATCGAGCCTTTTAACGAAACCCGGCGTTTCGCTATTTTTCTGCAGCAGCAGCCCAACCACCTGGTCACTTTTATCAAGGCCTATGATAATCGGCAGCCACGAGCCATACCCGATGATGTGCCTGGCCTGGGGCTGAGTATGCAGCAGTCGCCCGAGCGGTTTGTCAGCCTGGTCAAAAACCGTTGCCTCATCGACTGAAAGATATTGGAGCCGCACGGCACCTGGCAGCAGACTGGCAGCCTCTTCAATACTGAATGCACCCTTATCTGCAGCAGTATCAGTGGCCGGCTGCATTTCATGACCTAGAAAACGGCCTTCCTGGGCTGCGATAATCAGAAAAACCACCCAGAGAAGAACGAGCAGGTAGAGCTTTCCCCATAATTTATGCCTGTTCACGATCTTTCGACGCCCATCGCTTATTACCATGGCTTTCTGCCTCTGTAAGAATCAAACAGCAGGCACCTCTATATGACAATCTGAATAAAATCCAGCGAACTATTTTACACCAGGTGCAGAAAAATTTCTTGCCAGGTCTGACAAAAATTGGCGGTAGCTCTGATAAAATGGCTGTTTCGCAGATTTGCGAAACAGCCATTGTCAGCAGCAACTGGTGGTTACGGCTCTGGGGAACGGTTACTTTTTAGCCTGCTTAACCGTTGACTTTGCCTTCACAGCAGCTTTTTTAACGGGAACCCGTCTATTCAGGGCTTTCCAGACGTCTTCCTGACGGATCGGCATGTGGATGAGATCTGCACCGACCGCCTGCTCGATAGCGTTGCCGAGAGCACCGCACACAGCAATCATCGAGTGCTCACCAACGCCGCGTGCCCCGAATGGCCCGTCGATCTGTGGGGTTTCGATGGCAATACAGTCGATTTCTTCAGGAATATCGAGACTTGTCGGAATCTTATTATCGGTGAACGACGGGTTCAGCAACTGGCCTTTATCATTGTATATATAGCCTTCGCACATGGCTGTGCCAAGGCCCTGCAGCATGCCACCGATCGCCTGACCACGCACCGAACCTTCGTTGATGACCCGACCGACATCGTAGGCCGAAGCGACTTTTATGACGTTGTAGGCACCGGTTTTTTCGTTGACTTCAACAATCAGGCCATGAGCGCCAAAAGTCCAGTCAAGGGCAGGGTTGCCCTGACCGTTTTCCTTGTTGAGGTTGGTCAGGCCCTGGGCAATATAGCGGCCGATGCCGACAATTGGGCCACAGATGGCGTTGCCGTTCGGAAAAGCATAGCCAACAGCCATCTGCTGGTAAGTGACGAAGCTTTTCGGGTGATGCTTGACAAAAACCTTGTCGGCATCATGATCGAGGTCGCACTTCTGCGCTCTGAGAGCCTGGGCAGCAACTTCGTAACATTTGTCGAGCAGGTCCTGGGCCGCCAGAATCGAGGCATTGCCAGAGAGAAGCAAGCCCTTTGAGGCTACAGTCTGCCAGTCATAGGGGTCGCGGTCAGTATCGTTTTCGATGGGCAGGCGAACCCGCTCAACTGGCCAACGCAAAACTTCAGCGATAATCTGGGCCAGAGAAGTATAGGTGCCCATTCCGTAATCGGTCAGCGAATGACTGCCGGTAACTGTACCATCTTCGTTCAGCTTGAGAATCATGACAGTGCCGGTGAATGGCGGCATGGCTGGAGCTTTCTGCAGGGCGGCCACTGATTTGCCAATTTTCATGCCGGTTTTCTTCTGGCGGGCCAGTTCGGCTGGGGTCAGTTTGCCGTAATTGATCGACTTTGCAACCGCATCAAGGCACTTGGTGACGTTGCCGGTATTTTCAACGACTTCTTCGCCAGTAAGGGTCTTCGAGCCAGCCTTGAGAGCATTGAGTTTGCGGAACTGCAACGGATCGATGCCGAGCTGCTGCGCAACGTAGTTCATCTGCCGTTCCATGCCCCAGCTGAACTCAACATGGCCGAAACCACGATAGGCAGTGCCAAAAGGCTTATTGGTATAAACGGTATAGGCGTCAACCCAGGCGTTTTCGATTTCATAAGGCCCTGATGCCGAGAACCCTGAGGCGCGGGTCACGTTGACCGCGTAATCAGCATAAGCTCCGGCATCCCAATACATGGTCATTTTCTGGGCCACGATTTTGCCGTTTTTCTTGACGCCGGTCTTGATGTTGTAGATAAGACCTGAGCGGCAGGGCAATAAACTGAATTCTTCTTCGCGGGTAGCCTGAATACGAACCGGTCGCCCACCGGCAACCTTCGAAAGGCAGCAGCAGATGGGTTCAAGATGAATGCCGGCTTTGCCGCCAAAACCACCGCCAAGATAAGGGGTGATTACCCTGATATTGCAGTGCGGAATTTTGAATGACAGGGCAAAAAGATTGCGCACCGTAAAGGGCGACTGGGCCGAAGTGTGAATGGTTATGCGGTCGCCGGCGTCCCATTTGCCAACGGCAATGTGGGTTTCCATTGGTACGTGCTGAACGTTCGGATTGGTGTATTCACGTTCAAAAACGAAATCTGCTTCTTTAAAGCCCTTATCGACATCGCCCTTGCGCAGCTTGGTGTGGTTAGCGATGTTGGTGCCCGGAACCGGGGTAAAAACAGCTTCAACATAGCTGTATTTGCCAAGATCGGGGTGAACCAGCGGTGCCTTTTTATCGAAAACCTGCTTCGGATCAAGAAAAGGCGTCAGCACTTCGTATTCGATTTCGATGAGATCGAGAGCCTGCTGTGCAATGGCAGGGGTTTCGGCCGCCACGGCCGCCACGGCTTCGCCGAAATGCCTGATGGTATCGCGGGCCAGAATGTATTTATCGACGAGATAAAGGCCAACACGGTAATCAAGATCGTTGCCGGTCAGAACGGCATGAACGCCCGTCAGGCGCCTGGCCTTGCTGACATCGATCTTTTTAATGCGGGCCTTGGCATGAGGGCTGCGCAGTACCTTGCCATGCAACATGCCGGCAAATTCATAGTCTGCGGTGTAGAGTGCCTGGCCTGTGAGTTTTTCGACGACATCGATGCGTTCAACATCTTTGCCGACATATTTAAGATCTTTGGCAGGGATATTATGAAGCACGTTTGAGGCCCTCCTTTTTTTTCAACTGGCCGGAAGCATCTTGAACCGCTTCGATGATCTGTTGATAACCGGTGCAGCGGCAGAAGTTTCCTTCGATTGCTTCTTTGATCTGTTCTACGGTCGGTTTAGCGTTCTTTTCAAGAAGGGCGCGAGCTGACATGATCATGCCCGGAGTGCAGAAACCGCACTGGACGGCATGATTTTTTTTGAAAGCCTGCTGAAGTTTTGAAAGTTTGCCATTCTTCGCTTCGCCTTCGATGGTCATGATTTCGGCTCCATCAGCTTCAACTGCCAGAATCAGGCAGGAGTTGACGGTTTTGCCATTCATCACTACCGTGCAGGCACCACATTCACCGGCGCCACAGCCCTCTTTGGTGCCGGTAAGACCAAGGTCTTCACGGATAAAGTGCAGAAGGTTCTTTGTTTCAGATGCATCACGCTGATATTTTTTACCATTTACAGTCAAGGTTATTTTCATAAAATGTTTCCTCTGCTCAAAAAAGTTCACCGTAGAGCTGCTCTACGAATTCTTTAACCATGAATCGCCGGTATTCGGCACCGGCACGCACATCATCGATGGGGCTGATGATCTGACTGGCGGCGGCCACGGCCTTTTCAAGGGTGAGAGACGGGTTGAGATCGCCGGTAACTACCGGGGTCGGTGCAGCAGAACCAACGCCAATGCGCATTACTTTGCTGGTTCTGGCGATAGCAACGCTGGCGACGGCAATGTCATGGCCTTTGATTCTTTTAAGTTTGCGCATGCCGAACTTGGCACCAGCCATCTCGGCGGGCACGAGAATGCGCAGCAGAACTTCACTTTTCTTGATCTGTGTCTTTTTCGGACCGGTGAAGAAATCTTTCAGAGCAATTACCCGGGTGCCTTCAGCCGAACCAAGTTCAACGCTGGCACCGAGGGCGAGCAGCGAACAACCCATGTCGGCGCAGGGAGAAGCGGTACAAAGGTTGCCGGCAATGGTGGCGCGGTTCCGTAGCTGGGGTGACCCGATGTGGTGCGCGGCTTCAGCCAGCAGCGGATAATGCTTTTTAACTTCGCTGTTATTAATCAACTCGATGCAGACGGTTGCTGCGCCAATCGACAAGCCTGTTTTCGGGCTGAAAGCGATTCCTTTGAGGTCTGGTATTTTTTTGATATCAATGAGGCATTCCGGAGAAATCCAGTGGTTATGCATGTTGACCAGCAGGTCAGTGCCGCCGGCGAGCAGGGTGGCTTTGCCATTGCTCTTCTTCAGCAGCGCATAAAGTTCCTTAAGGGTTTCCGGAGCCAGATAACTGAAATTCTGAAGCATCCTTTTCTCCTTGCACAAAAGCTCAATTCATTTCAAGTAATGGGTAAGTTTAAAAGTACCTGTTAAAAATATGCAAGCCAAATTTGCATTTAGGCGAGGAAACAGATTTTTCTTTTTTGAATTTTTCGGCCAGTCAGCCAATGGCTCAGGCATACTGCAGCAGCGACCTGTTAATTTGTTATGGCAGGCGTTGACGGATAAACACCGGAACATTAGACTGAAAGTCAGTTCACCATAGTCTGCTTCAAGCGGTCAAATCAAGGAGCCAATATGATCGAATCGAGATGTGGAATCGTTTGCAGTGCCTGTGAATACCGAGAAAAAATGAACTGTAAGGGCTGCGTCAAGATCTCGAAACCGTTCTGGGGCGAACAGTGCCCAGTAAAAGCCTGCTGCGAAGGCAAAAAGTTTGAGAACTGCGGGCTATGCAGCGACTTTCCCTGTCAGCTGCTCAATAAATTCGCCTATGATAAAGAACAGGGTGATAATGGCAAAAGAATCGAACAGTGCCGCGCCTGGGCAAAACACTGAAATAGAATGGAAACGATGATGCAGCAATATACCTGACAAATCACAGCAGGATTTGTCAGGAAATGTTTATTTTTTGCCAATATACTGCATTCATAACACCGGAAGGATCAGCAATGGACTGGGTTACCCGCCTGCAAAAGTCGATCGATCATATTGAAATGCATCTGCTCGATGATCTGAGCATCGAAGAAGTCGCTGAAACGGCCTTCGTGTCATCATTTCATTATCAGAGAATCTTCAGTCTGCTCACCGGCATGACGATTGGCGAGTATATTCGCAAACGGCGCCTGGCAAAGGCCGGGCAGGAAATCTCGGCATCTGATGGCAAAGTGATAGATATCGCCCTGAAATACGGTTATGACTCGCCTGAAAGTTTCAGCAAGGCGTTCACCCGTTTTCATGGCGTTTCTCCAGCCGCAGCGCGTCTGGCAGGTTCTAACCTCAAGTCCTTCAGCCCACTGGTGTTAAAAATCACAATTGAAGGCGGTTTAACCATGGATTACAGAATCGAAAACAAGCAGGGCTTCAAAGTTCTCGTTATCAGCCGGATTTTTTCTGGCGAAACTTCGTCAGCTGAAATTCCGAAATTCTGGGATGAATTTTTCAGGAAAGGCCATAACAAGGTTTCCTGTGGCCGCTTCGGCATCTGCTGCCCGCCAGAAAAGGGCGGTAAAGAGTTCAAATATGGCATCGGTGACTACCTCAACGCGAGCAGCATGAAGCACGCCGAGATACCGGCCGGCTTCGAGATTCTCGATATCCCTGCCGGCACCTGGGCAGTGTTTCCATGTGTCGGTCCGATGCCTGGCAGCATCCAGAATCTCTGGAAGCAGATTTACAGCCAGTGGCTGCCGACTTCAGGCTACGAAATCGTTTTGGGTTATGATATCGAGCATTACAGCGCTGGCGATGTCGCCAGCTCTGATTACAAAAGCGAAATCTGGCTGCCGGTAAGAAAGAAACAGTAACTCGCTATTCCTTATCCTCTTCAGAGAATTATTCCAGGGTGCAAGCGCCTGACCTGCTCAAGCAGGCACCTGCACTCTGTTTCTTTCTATGGGTCATTAATGTTAAAATTAGACATCATAAGTCAGACGAGGTGAGTTTATGCAAAAAGGCCTGTTGATGATTCTGTTTCTGGCATTATCAGTAATAGCCCCGGCGCCTGCGAGTGCAGAGACGGTAGCAGCGCAACCCCAGGCTTCACAAACTGAAGCAATCGGCAAGGTGCTTGGCAAGACTATTTACCGCCACGAAATAGAGATTCCTGAAGAATACCGCAAAGTAGACCCGAATCTTTACAAAAAACTGCGCTCTGAGTATATCGCTTCCATGAACGACGAAGCCTCAGGCACCTCTAATCTCGAGGGCTTTCTGGGTGACGAAACTGACGCGGGCACAGGCGACCTTGAGTTTGAAACATCGCCGATCGACGAAAGCGAAGAGCCTCTCGACGAGCAGTCCAGTCGTGAAGAGTTCGAAAAATCTTTTGGTCTGTCCGATAAGGGCGGAGCAGGCGATGCAGACTCTTTAGACAAGGAAATCGAGGCCGACAGTGAAGAAAATTTTGTCGAAGATGATATTGCCACCGGCGGGGTCGAAGAAATTGGCGATGAATCAGATTATGGTACCCCCGAAGAAAAGTCATGGGAAAGGGAAAAAATCGTTCAGGGTGAGGTGATGCGCCTTTTTGCCGGGCCACTGTTTGCCGAGTATGCAAAAAGCGTCGAGAAGGAAATCGAGCCAAAACCCGAAGAGATCGATGCCTTCTGCAAAACCCTGACCCGTGAGGATAAGCCCGGCAGCACTGTAACTCCTGACATCAAAATGATGGCCAAAAGCATGCTTGGCTCATGGAAATTACAGACAAAGCTCTACGAAAATTTCGGCGGAGGCAGAATTCTCTGGCAGCAGGCTGGCTATGAAGCCTTTGACGCCATGCATAACTTTATTGAAGAGCAGCAGAAGCAGGGCCGCTTCGAAATCTACGACCCGCAATTAAAAGAGTCATTGGCCAACTACTGGACAGAACCGGGCCATTCGGGCTTTCTCAAAAATGACCCCGAAACCGTCAAAGAATTTCTTCACCCCGACTGGAAACGCTGATAGCAAATTATTAAAGAATCAACAGCCTTAGTGCGCCTGCCCTGAGGTTCCCCTGAGCGGGAGGTATAACCGCCCTTATTCAAGCTGAAGGCAAAATACGTTTTGACGAGCAGTTGCGACTCGACCTGGATTGGGCAGAAACAATAAGTAGCGAAAGATTATCCAGATTCCTTAAGCTTTCAGGTATTTCTCCAAAATCAGATAAACGGGTGCTACTGCAAAACCTTGGTGCCGGCGAAATCAAAGATAACAAATTTTACCTGAGCCACACAGGGGTTCTCTTCTTTGGAAAGAACCCAACCTATTGGAATCGGGGTTTGGAGTGGGGATTTTGTTTGGTGATGGCGGGGGCGGTTTTTTTGGGGTTGTTGGGGGAGAAGTTACTGTGCTGGCAAGGGTTGGAAGAGTTATTTAATGACGATCTGGTGTTTTTTCTTGTCATTGTAATGCGTGTGTATTACAATTAAGGGTGTGGGGGTAATTATGAAAACTGCTTTAATTCAGACCAGGGTTGAGCCGGACCTTAAGGCCGAAGTTGAAAGAATACTTCGGGAGATCGGCATTTCGACTTCGGAAGCTATTACGATTTTTTTGAATCGGGTTAAGCTGGAAAAAGGAATTCCGTTTGAGTTGAAGATTCCGAATGCCAGGACTCTTGAAGCCATGAAGGATGTTGAAGAAGGCCGGGTTGAAAAGTTCAAGAGTTCCAGGGCAATGTTTGAGAGCATGATGGACGATGCTGAAAATTCATAACACCAAAGCTTTCCGGCAGGATTTCAAGCGCATGGTCAGGGCCGGAAAGTATATGCAGAAACTTCTGGAACTGGTGGAGCTTCTTGAACAGGAAAAACCACTGGATGAGAAATATAAAATTCATCCTCTGCTCGGCGTCTGGAAAGATTATCAGGAGTGTCACATAGCCCCGAACTGGTTACTGGTTTATAGGATTGATGGGGACACAATCACGTTTGCCAGAACTGGCTCGCATTCAGATATATTTCAGAAGTTTTAAAGGCCGAGTTGGAGTTTTTTAACGCTGGATTGTATGGGTGAGTTTTATTTGAATAGCTCAGAGTGGGAGCCGGTGCGTTCGAGGATCAGCACATCATCTTCGATCTTGTAGATGAGAAGCCAGTCAGGTTCAATATGGAGCTCCCGCCGGCTTTTCCAGTTGCCGACAAGAGGATGGTCTTCAAATTTAGCTTCGAGAGGTTGTTGATTCAGGAGCAACTCAAAGACTGCCCGAAATTTTGCATAGTTTTTGCCTTGGGCAATCACTTTCTGCAGGTCTTTTTTAAACTTACTGCCTGCTTTGTGGTTAAGCATTATTTGCCGCTGAATTCATTGTCATACATTGCCAGAGCATCTTTCCCTGACATTTTTTTTGAAAGCCCTTTTCCCTTATCGGTTTCTGCAAAAGCTTTGATGGTTTCTGCGTTTGGCTCATTATAGCGCAAGCAAAGTTTGCATTCGTCGGGTTTTTCCTCTATTTCTTTTTCGACAAACCACTTTATTAATTCGCCGACTGTAACATCTTTCAGCGCAGCAATCGCCTTTAAGTTTCTGAAGGTTGAATCATCCAAGGTTAAGTTCATTCGTTTCATTTTTTCCTCCATCACATAAAAATATTATGACACATTTAGCTTAATTGTGCAAATTGCACTTTTAGCACTTTAGTATCAAATAATGAGAAGATTAATTACCTATCGAAGGAATAACTGACTTACAGGTATTTTAATGCATTTTCCACTGCTCTGCAAAGATATGGGAAACCATTAATAAGAGCCGCAGCCATTAAAGTGCCAGTATGAAACCTTGACTTAGTGGCGCTCTTAGCGTATCATTATTGTAGATACACAAAAGGAGTTCATATGAAAGGCAAAGTTCAAATGTGGGGGAATAGCCTGGCTATTCGAATCCCAAAGCCGTTTGCAAATGAGATCCACCTGACCAACAATTCTGAAGTGGAAATTTCCCTGAAAAACGGCATTTTAGTTGTTGAACCGACCACTGAAGAAGTGGATTTCGATAAACTCCTGGAAAAAGTAAATAAAGACAATATACATAAATTGGCTGATTTCGGACCACCACGCGGGAAAGAGGTTTGGTAACAATGGCAAAAACCATTCCAGATCGTGGAGATGTAGTCTGGATTGATTTTGATCCCTCTTTGGGGCATGAACAAGCCGGCCGAAGACCAGGTCTGCTATTGTCATCGCAAAAATATCATCAAAAAACAGGCCTGGCCATAGTTTGCCCAATTACATCCAAAGCCAAAGGGTATCCTTTTGAAGTCCCTGTTCCGGACGGATTTAAGATAAAAGGTGTTATTCTTTCCGACCAGCTGAAATGTATCGACCTGGCTGAGCGAAACGTCGATTTGATTTTTAAAATTCCGGCAACCGTGGTTGAAACAGTACAAAGCCTAGCTATTTCGATTCTGACAAAATAACAGAATAAATGCGCAGACGAATAAAATGAGGCCGGACAAGAGCCTGGCGGGTAAATGGCACAGAAAACTTCAGGTTTTTCAGCGGTGAGGTTCGCCTGTCTGGACTTGCGGCGATTGTCGGCGCAGGCCTGTGCCTGGCGACTCTGCTCGGGTTCGGCATTCAACCCAACTGGCCGACCAGTATCCCCCCGCTGCTGATACCCATCGACCACTGCCTGCATTCACCTGACATTGCAATTATTAACAGAAGAATCGGCGGCAATACCGCCTCTGACCACCTGACACTGATTGTCGATCTGGCAATAGGGCCCGGCCAGCGCTAAGGCTGGTATTTCAGTGTCGGTGGGTTTTTATAAATTTGTCGGTCGCGGGCGTTTATGTGGCACAACAGAACAACCTTATCAAGAGCTAGTTCGCTACGCTCATGGCCTTCGGCGACCCTTGACAATGTTATTCTGTTGTTCGGCATCGCAACTATCGGCTGCAAAGCAGCCTTTTGCCAAAGGCCATATTCATTATTGGCGGGTTAATTGTCCGGCAAACCGTCAAAAACGCCCACCGTCAATGAAGGTGGAGCACTGAATTTCCGTCCTATAATGCACATCCGAAGTGGCTTCGCAGTTTGCTCTTTACTGTTCTCCAGAATGCTTAAAGCCTAGATTGTCAGCAGACATCTTCGAAATTGGTAAAGCCATAGAAGAGTGCCAGCAAAGGATTTTGTCGCTAGCTGATGCCGTAGAATAATTACACTCAGGGAATGCACCAATTATCTTTGCTTTTGCATGCGATTGTATTGCAGTTGTCATTACAATTGTTTATAATTGATAGAAGGAGAATGAAAATATGAGAAAAACTGCAACAATTCAAACCCGGGTCGAACCCGGCATAAAAATCCAAGTTGAAAAGGTTTTAAAGACTCTCGGGATTACGACCAGTGAAGCAATCGGGATTTTTTTCAGGCGAATCATCATGGAGCAGGGATTGCCGTTTCCGGTTAAGATTACCAATCCTGAAACAATAAAAGCGATTGATGAAGCTATCGAAGGCAAGAACCTCAGCAAAGTTTACAACACTCCTGAAGAAATGTTTGAGGATCTTGATGCTTAAAGCGCTGATTTAAGCGCAAAAACTGATCCAGTGATTACTTGTGATTTCAGCATACTTAAACCATATTCGCTGTTCGCGAATAGCGCAAATCTTTATTTATAAAGATTGACGATCTGGTTCACACTAAGCCATTTACGCCAGCGGAGATGCACTGGTGTAGAAGTTAAAGTCAGTTGAGTTTCAGTTTGCGCATGCAGGCGGGAACGTCGTCGCAATCGTAAGCGAGCGCGTATTTGGTGAGGGCTTCGAGCACCATGGCGACGGTGAAGGCCTGCGAGCGCCAGTGGGCGAGATCCCAGAATGAGGCGGCGAAAAACAACCCCGAGAGCCATGTGGCGCATTTATCGCCGGGGGTTTTGAACTTGCCGACGGTTTCTGGGTTTTTCGGTTTGTTCCAGATGGCCTGGTTCAGCAGATATTTAACACCGCTTGAAATTGCGAGATCGTAATCTTTGAGCAACCCGGCTTCTGCCGCATTCGGCCTGCCAATATTTATCAGGGTAGTAACTGCGAGAGCCGAAGCAAGGTGATCGCTCTTGTCGTCGCCGCCGGGGAAAGCGCCGCGGCGGGTCGGATTCTTTTCGCCCCAGTCTTTCTGGGCAACGATCAGATCGCGCATGATACGCTGCATGGCGGCTTTCATTTCGGGTTCGCGGGCGCTGCCATCGCGATAGGCACGCGAAGCAGCATAAGGAAAAATCATATTCTGCGGGTAATAAAGGCCGGCTTCAGGCCAGGCATGTTTTTCGGCGGCTTTGAGAATCAGGTTGACGCAGTCTTTGTAGCCTGGAAGATCTTTGCGACCAGTCAGGGCCATGGCGAAAAGCACGTTTGAATTGACCACCACATCGACATTGTTCACTCCAAGAGGTATAACCCCGATTTCAGGGCGCTCGAACACTGGCTTGTTCTCATCTTTGAGCCAGGTCAGGTAGGCGCCGCTCGCCTTGCCTTTCCAGGCATCGCGGCCGTCTTCACGTTCACGCTCGACATCTCTGAACTGAGAGATATTTTCGAGGGCGGCAAAATCTGGCCTGATGCCAGAATCGGGAAATCTAGCAAAATACATCTGCTGAAAGGCAACGGCGGTGGAAGTATCGTCGGCATCGTTCGGAATATTGAAGAGTGCATCAGCGCCGGTCTGGTTTTCGGCCCGGCTTAAACAGCGCTCAAGCCAGTATTTTGGCGGGGTCTGCTGACCGCGTGCCAGGACAGCAAAGAGTTTGGCGAATTTTGGGTTGAGATAGGCTTCAGCCATCTTCTCGAGCATGGGCACTTCGATATTGAAGGGGCCGGTGCGTGGGGCCGTGCCACGGCAGCCGGGCAGAACAGCCCAGAAGTTATAGGCATCTTCGCGCCTGAAGCTCTGAATATTGGTCATCGCCAGCTGCAAAATGCTGTTGATATGACGTTTTTCGTCAGGAAGCGAGCCTTCGTCGAAAAGAAAGAGCGGGTATGCAATAAAAGCGGTCATGAACAGGTTTGAATCCTGGACCGCAGCCGGTGAACGACCTTTTACCCCAATTTTATTTGGCATAAAGTGAATATAGCTGGCCCATTCACCAGTTCGATTGCGGGCTTTAATAGAGGCTGGGGCCGGCAGACCGATATTTTCGCGAAAGGGAATATTAAGGCTGAGACGGGTATCGCAACCATCGCCATCGTCTGAGCTGTCGGTTTCGCATGAGCGTTGCCCCTGACGAGGCCTTATCTGGCGATCTTCAAGATAAGTAAGAGCGCCAAGAATGGTGTGGGTAAGGTTTTTATCGCTCAACCTGGCCTTGATTACCGCACCGATTTCGGCGTCGGCCATGGCCTGCAGCGGTGTTAAATTTGCAACTAAAGCAAAAACCGTCATGATAAGAACGGTTCTCAGCCAAAGGTTTTTCATTTAAAGCCCTCCCTGAACATCAGAGTATCTCTTGATTATATCTGACAAAAACCTTAACCGGTAAACTTTTTTCTCAGATGCCGGGCAAGGGTTCATAACGGCAGACAATGAAGATATGGCATGAGCGTCAGGGATTTGACAAATCTGCGTTAATAGAGCAGATTTTATCAGACACTGAATTAAATATGGAGGCAAACATGAAACTGTTTATCATTATCAGTATATGTCTGACATTTGCTGCATACCCGCTGGCCGCTCAGCAGGTGGCAGTTTTCGATTCCGATATCATTAAGGGCGAAGGTTCAGAGATCAAGCTGACATTCATTGGCCACGGTACGCTGATGATCGAACACCAGGGGCGGGTTATCCATGTCGATCCGTGGTCAAAACTTGCCGATTACCAGAAACTGCCGCCAGCAGATATGCTGCTCATCACTCACGAGCACCAGGACCACTATGACGCCACTGCGATTGCCCAGGCCAGCAAACCCGGTACAACAGTAATCTATACCGAAACCATCGGCAGCGAGCGCAATGATGGCAAGGTGTTTAAAAATGGCGATGCGCAGGTGATTGATGCGATCAATATCGAAGCAGTGGCAGCCTACAATCTCGTTCACTTAAGAGAAGACAAGCAACCCTACCACCCTAAAGGTCGCGGAAACGGTTATGTTCTGACAATCGATGGCAAACGCATCTACATTGCCGGCGACACCGAAAACGCAGCAGAACTGAAAGAACTGAAAAACATCGATGTTGCCTTTCTGCCGATGAACCTGCCCTACACCATGACCCCAGAAATGGTGGCAGACCTGGCCATGGCGATCAAGCCGAAGATCCTTTATCCCTATCATTTTGGCGACACCGATACAGCACGATTGCTCGAACTTCTCAAAAACAACCCCGAAATCGAAGTGCGAATCAGAAAACTCAGCTGACCTGCCTCAAAGCCCACCCGCGCATGCCCGGGAATTGACGGGCGGCGGGGGTACCTTGCGGGGCAGGCATAATCTGGATATAATAGACAGATAATCACAGCAAAGCAGGTAGACACATGAATGTATCTGAAATAAATGGCAGGGTTCTGCGGGTAGTGGTGCTTGCGTTCATGTTGGCCGCATTTGCCGGGTCAGCATCTGGCCAGACTGTTGCGGGTGCGAATTGTTATGCCGACCTCTTTGAAGAAAAGGTGATCGGTCATAATCTGACCAACACTTACCTTCTGATGTATGCTGCCTACAACACTTATGAGAACCGCATGAATGTTGCCAGTTTTGCTGAATTTCAGAAACGATTTGTCGAAATTTTCAAGCCACTTGGCATGAGCAAATTTGATTTCATCAACAAGAAAGATAAAACCGCTGACACCCAGGCCGTGGTGATGTCTAACGACAAACTGGTCATTGTTTCTTTCCGTGGGTCAGAAGCATCGCAAAACCAAAAGTTCAGCCCGGTCAAGATGGTCTATGACTGGCTTCTGACTGATTTTAACTTTTTCAAGAAGCGTGTTCTCTGGTGGGGCTGGGGCGTCAAGGTTCACACCGGTTTTTATAACGCCATCGACATCGTTTATGATGACCTCAAGAGTCTGATACAAAAACACATGGCCGGGCCAGGCAAACGCCTCTGGATCACCGGGCACAGCCTCGGGGCCGGCATTGCTCCAATTGCCGCTTTCCGTCTTACAGGTGATGGAATCAGCGTTCAAGGTCTTTATACCTTTGCCGGGCCGCGCATTGGCAACGATATCTTCGTCAAGGCCTTTAAAAAGCGGTTTCCTGATATGCAGCGCTGGGTTCTTAACAATGATATCGTCAGCAAGATTCCATTTAAGGTAATGAAATACAAGCATCTTTCTGCCCCGAATAACATTTATGCAGATGGCCGGGTCGTGCTGGGTGACGAAGAGATGAGGGGGCCGGGCAAAGTCAAAAGCCACCTGCCGGGCATGTATCTTCAGAAAATTTATGATCTTCTACCCCTCGAGCTGAAAGATCGCATGCCGCCACCTCCGGCTTTCGGCAATGAAGCCGCTGGCGATGACGCCGAGCTTGAGCGTTCGTTCAATGGCAACGCTGAGAAGGCAGAAGAAGACCTCAACAACTGATTCAACGAGTTTCTAAAAAACCGGAAGACGCACGGAGGCGCTTTCGGTTTTTTTATTTTACATTCAAAGCCTAAAGTTCTATTATTTTCGCAATATAGATTCTGCAAAGGAGCTTAACCGGAATGGTTGTCTGCCACCTTGTCAAGAAACAGACCTATTTTGACTCCGTAACGCTGATGCTGATCGGGTCACAGGTCAAAAAGCTGGATGGTATCAAAAACGCCGTAGTCGGTATGTGTACCGACTATAATATCGACAGTCTGAAAAGACTCGACATGTATCGCCCTGATTTCGACGGCCTCACCCCCAACGATCTTATCATCTGCATCATGGGTAACGATAAGACCACTGCCGAAGCAGGCATCGCCGAGGTCGAAAAGCGGCTGAATTCGCGCAAGCAGGCTGGCGGCGGCAATGCCGAACTGCCCCCTTCCACCCAGGAAGAAGCCGCCCGAAGACTGCCAGGTGCCAATGTGGTTCTGATATCTGTTCCGGGTGAATACGCGGCACGTGAAGCTGAGTTGGCCTTGAACCAAGGTCGGCATGTCATGCTTTTTTCTGACAATGTGAGCATTGAAGAAGAATTAAAACTGAAAACCCTTGGCAGCAGCAAAGAACTGCTGGTCATGGGGCCTGACTGCGGCACTGCTATTATAAACGGCACGCCACTGGCTTTTTCGAACGCGGTGCGCCGTGGCGATATCGGTCTGGTAGCTGCATCTGGCACCGGCCTTCAAGAAGTGACCAGCACTATTCACCGGCTTGGCTGTGGAATCAGTCAGGCGATTGGCGTCGGCGGCCGCGATCTGTCAGAAAAAATCGGCGGCCGTATGACAATAATGGCCACCAGGGCGTTGGCAGAAGACCCGGCGACCCGGGTGATCGTTCTGATCTCAAAACCGCCGGCAGCATCAGTTCTCAAGCCTCTGTTCGCCGAGTTTAAAAATATAAAAAAATCCGTTGTCGTCTATTTTATTGGCGCTGACCCAAAAATCATTGAAGAACAGGGTTTCGTAGCAGCCCGCAATCTTGAAGACGCTGCGATTCAGGCATGTAATCTCAGTTCTGGTGGCAAGCATAAACCTGAGATGTCTGATGCCGAGATTGCTACTCTGGCAGGCAAACACAAAGTGCCGGCCGGCAATCTGCGCAGCCTGTATAGCGGCGGAACTCTGTGCGACGAAGCACAGCGAGTTTTGCAGCCAATACTCGGCGAAGTATCTTCGAATACACCGGTCAAAGGCTGCCTGGAAATGGCGGATGTATATAAGAGCACCGGTCATTGCATCATTGATCTGGGTGATGACAACTTCACGCGTGGCAAGGCTCACCCGATGATCGACCCCGATTATCGCAGTGAGCGCATGCACCAGGAATTATCAGACGCATCAGTTGGCATTATCTGTTTTGACGTTGTGCTCGGTTACGGCTCGCACCCTGACATGGCCGGCGAAATGGTGGCGGCGATCAGGCGTGGCCAGAAGTCATCAGGCAAAAAGCCGATATTGGCTGCCTGCATCTGTGGCACCACCGACGACCCGCAGGGTTATCAGCAGCAGAAGTCGCAGCTTGAAGAAGCCGGCGTCGTCGTGTTTCCGACCAATGTAGCCATGGTCAAATTCGCGCAGCATTGCCTTGAAAGGAAATAACCAGATGAGCAGACTTGCTGAATTTTTTGGGCAGAAGATCAAAGTAATCAATCTCGGCATACCAGGTTTTGCTGAAGACCTCAAGAAGCAGGGTATTGAAAACATTCACACCGAATGGCGCCCGCCGGCAGGTGGCAACAAGAAAATCCAGGCACTGCTTGCAAGGGTTGATGCGTGGCAGAGCCAGGTAAAAGCAGCAAAGGGAGCCAGATAATGCTTATAGATATTCAAGAAGCCAATGCAAAAGCGCTGAGTGCCATTCAGGCGGCTCAACCGGTTATTAAAGGTATTGATACTGCTCTGGCAGTCGTGCCCGGGATGAACAAAAATCTGATACTGCATGCAGGGCCGCCGATCACCTGGGAAAAGATGTCTGGCCCCCTCAAAGGCGCGGTCATCGGTGGCATGATTTATGAAGGTCTCGCAGCCAGCCCGGCTGAAGCCGAAAAGATGGCGGCGGCCGGCAAAGTGCAGTTCGCGCCATGGCACGAACATGATGGCGTGGGGCCGATGGCCGGGGTGGCCACTGCCAGTATGCCCGTCTGGATCATCGAGAACAAGACCAATGGTCGGCGAACTTTCTGCACGCTTAACGAAGGGCTGGGCAAGGTGCTGCGCTATGGCGCCTTCTCTCAGGAAGTTATAGATCGCCTGAAATGGATGGAAGCGACCCTTGGCCCGGTTCTCAAGGCTGCTCTCGAACTTGCGCCTGAGATCAACATGAAAAACCTGATTGCACAGGCGCTGCAGATGGGTGATGAAGTTCACAACCGCAACAAAGCAGGAACCTCTCTTCTGATACGCGAACTCGCTCCGGCAATTCTAAAAACCACGTTCCCGCAGGCAGACAAAGTGCGGGTTCTTGAATTTCTGCATTCGAACGACCATTTTTTTCTCAACCTCAGCATGCCGGCCGCGAAAGCCATGCTTCAGGCTGCTGAGTGGGTTGAAGGTTCGACGATCGTCACCACCATGGCACGCAACGGTACTGAGTTCGGCATCAGAGTTGCCGGGCTGAAGGATCGCTGGTTCACAGCCCCGGCCGCAATTGTCAAGGGGCTGCTTTTTCCGGGCTTCGAAGAAAAAGACTGTAACCCTGACATCGGCGACAGTGCCATCACCGAAACGTGTGGGCTGGGCGGTTTTTCGATGGCTGCGGCCCCGGCAATCGTCAAGTTCGTCGGCGGCACCGTCAGCGATGCCATGAATTTTACCCGGAAAATGTATGAAATAACCGATGGCGAGTCACAATCGTTCCAGATACCCAACATGGATTTTCGTGGCGCTCCGACCGGCATCAACATTCTCAAGGTCTGCGAAAAGAACATTCTTCCACAGATCAACACGGGTATCGCCCACAAAGACGCCGGCGTTGGCCAGGTCGGAGCCGGTCTGGTGAACCCGCCAATGAAATGTTTTGAAGATGCCCTTGAAGCTTATGTTGAAAAATACTGCCAGAATTAGTATCATTTAGTTATAACAATTTTAAGGAGACCATAATGACCAAAGTTAAAATGTATGACCTGACCCAGCGCCTGAGCATTCATACTCCGCCGTGGCCAAGCTATATGCCCCTGCAGGTTCAGTATTTCAAACGCATCGCCGGTGCCCACATGGGGCAAGGCGCAAATGGCCAGATCATTAAGACCAGCAATCACGTTGGTACCCACATCGACGGCGAAATTCACTTCTGCGCCAACGGCCGGACCATCGGTGAAGTTCCGCTCGAAGAATGGTGTGGCGATGGCGTGGTCGTCGATATTTCTGACGAAGTTAGCGATTTCTCGCTCTATTCACCCGACATGCTCAAAAAGAAAGCCGATATCCGCAAAGGCGACATTCTGATCATCAACACCGGCTACCACAAATACGGCTGGGACCAACCCGAAGCCGATGAAGTGCGCTACATGGTCAAACACCCCGGCCCCGATGCTGATTTCCACAAATGGGCTCAAGAAATGAAATTCAAGTGGATTGGCGTTGACTGCGGTTCAGCAGATCACCCCATGAACACCATTCTTCGCGACTGGCACCCGAAACTGTTCGCCAAGGCAGAAGCCCAGCTCAAGAAGACTCACGGCAAATCCTGGGATGACTATTTCCCCTATGAAGAATATTATCAGGTCATGCATCTGAAAATGTTCCCGCTGGGCATTGTGCACGCCGAGAATATTGGTGGCGACATCGATAAACTCAGCAACAAGCGCACATGGATCGGCCTGTTCCCCTGGCGTGCCATTGAGCTTGAATCTTGCATCAGCCGTGTTGTTGCCTTTGAATTCGGCAAATAACTCTGCTTTCAGCGTTTAAAAAAGCGGGGCGCTCCTGGTGAGCGCCCCGCTTCTTTTGTGGTGACCGGCAGGACGGCAGGGGTCATGACAAAGCAGAATTGCGGTTGCGGGCCTTGAGTTGAATGCGGGTAAAATGTTTTTCGAGGTCTTTGTAGGAAAAGGGTTTTTCAAGAACCGCTGAAACGCCAAGCTTTTCGAGTTCAGGAGAATTTTCATCACTGCTGATGCCTGTGCAGACAACGACAGGGATCTCCGGGTTCATCCAGCGGATTTCCTTGATCAATTCGAGGCCGTTCATGCCGGGCATCACCAGATCGGTGAGCACCATGGTAAGCTTGCTTTGCTGGGTCTTAAAAATTTCGAGGCCTTCTTTGCCGTTTTCGGCCAGGAAAACTTCAAAGCCCATCATGCGAATATTGTCTGCTAATATCTGGCGGACATTTTCGTCGTCGTCGATTATCAGGGCATAGCCACCTGGGGGGGCTTCTTCGGCCCGGGGTTCATGATTCGGGTCGTTAACTGATGACGGAGAATCAACCGGGAGAAAAATGGCAAAATCAGTGCCCTGGCCAGGGTGACTGGTTACCATTACCGCGCCGTGGTGACTGCGCAGCATACCGATTACGGCTGAGAGGCCCAGGCCACGGCCGGCGAATCTGGTAGAAAAAAACGGATCAAAAATCCGGTCAAGGTTCTCTGGTGCGATGCCCGAGCCGTTATCGGAAATCTTTATGGCAAGATAAGCGCCCGCTTTGACCGGTGGCCCGAAAAAACCGTTCTCGGTGCCGGAATAATTGCACAGGCCGGGGAAAACGGTGATGCTGATTTCGCCGGGGCGGCCTGGTTCAATGGCATCGATCGAGTTTTTAAAGACATTAATCAATGCCTGTTTCAGCATTGGCGGGTCAAGATGAATCTCGGGGATATTTTCGTCTACAGCCTGGTGCAGAACGACATTTTCGCCGGCCATCTGGCGGAAACCCGGTTGCAGCTCGCGCAGCAGGCCTTTAATGCTGGTCTTCTGGTAAAGAGTTGGCAGTTTGCCTGAATAGGCCATGAGCTGCTGAATAATTTCGCCGGCTTTTCGTGAGGCATCAACAATTCGGCGGGCTTTTTCGCGCGAGTTGCTTTCTTCGGGCAGTTCGCGAATGATCAGGTCTGAGTAGCCCATTATGCCGGTGAGCAGGTTGTTAAAGTCGTTGGCAAGCCCATTGGCGATCTGACCGAGGTTGTCAAGTTTCTGTAACTGCTGAATTTGGCATTCATAGCGATGGCGACTGGTTTCGACCTCGCGACGACTGGTAATGTCGCGCACCGTCACAGCGAAACACTCTTCGTTATTCACCCGGACAAAGTTGACAACCACCTCGCTGGGAAAAACGCTGCCGTCTTTGCGCCGCCCGACCGCCTCGAGCTGAATGCCATGCCCGCTGCTTTTGAGCGTTTCGAGTTCGGATGTGACGCTTTCGATAGTGGCCCGAATATTGCCTGGCACCAGGTCGCGAGCATTCATGCTCAGCAGTTCAGCTTTGGAGTAGCCGTACATACGTTCGCAGGACTTGTTGCAGTCAAAAATTGTCCCGTCGTCAAGTTCAAGAAAAATTGCATCAGATGATGCTTCAAATAGCGACCAGTAATGCCTTGATGCTTGAGTCAACTGTTCGGCAGCGTTTTTCTGGATGCTGGTGTCACGAAGAATAACCAGATTCACGGGTTCATTGCCATCAGCCGGTTCAGCCGGAAAAATACCAACAGCAATCGTAATAATGCGGCCATCTTCGCAGGTTCTGACGAGTTCGGCCTCGAATTCAAAAAAGCTCTCTGGAGGGCAATAATCATTGCAGGCAGCTGGCAGATGGTTGAAATAACTGAAAAGAATTGTGCCGGGGAGTGCTTCACCAGGCCTCAGCAGAAGAATACGCCGGGCTGCCGAAAAATCAGAAACAACCCTGCCTGCCCGGTCAATTGCCAGATAAGCAGCCTGTATTGATTCTTCGCCTGATTCCAACCCAGCCTTAAACTTATGTGTGTCTGTTTCTTCCATAAATTTTGTCAATATAACTAACATACTAATTTTATGATCATTATGTTTCAACTATTTTAAATCGGTTGGGATATTGACACATGGCGATCTTATTCTTATGCTTGAATGTACATTCGAGCGTTCTCAGCCTACCAGGAGGGTGATCATGATTTTACGAAACCAATTGCAAGCCCTGATATTGTTGCTTGCCGTGATTTTCATTCTGCCGGCTGGTACTGCCGAAGCAGGCTTTTTTTCTGACGTCAAGCTCTGGTATAACGAGAAGTCGAACATCAACCAGCATTCTCGCGTCATTGGCAACGAAGTCAAGACCCTCTACCGCGAACGCAAATCGATTCAAAGCTTCGCAGAAGGCACCAGCAGCCTGATTCAGGCCTACCGCGCCATCAAAGACAAAAACAGCAAAACCAGTCTGCCACAGATACTTGACATCGCCACAGCCATTTCGAAAGTAGTTAAAGAGTATAACAATCTTGCGCCCAAGGCTGAGGCCATGTACAAAAAATCCCAGCCAAGCATGAAATATTTTTCACAGCTCACCGACAAGACAGAAACCATTCAGACCACCCGCAATAAAATCATCGTAAAGTCTTTCTCTGACGGTCGTCTGAACAAGCTTGCAGGCGCCAACGGCTGGAGCCGCGTCTGGGATTCCGTAAAATCAAACCCGTTGAATGCATTTCGCTGGGGCAAGCTCAGTGATGAATACAAACTTGGCAAAGTCGAAGCGCAATACCCGCTAAAGTGCGCCCAGATTGCCTTTGAAGCCTCAGCCTACTATTTCGCAGCCCGCGACTCAATCCAGGAACTTCTGGGCATCCAGAAAGAAATTGAGGGCATCGTTGGTGGCGACCTCGCATCGATTCTGAACATTTCATCGACTATCAGCAAGATTCAAAATTCGGGCAACTCAATCGAAGCCATCGGCGAACTCGCCAAGACCGGCACCGACAGAATCAGCAAACGATTTGAAGAACTGGTCAAGGTTCAGAATGACTACGTTGCCATAAATAAAGCCTATAATGAAAAATATAACCGCGCTGATGGCTCTAATGCGAGCACCAGCAACACTGGCACAACCGGCAACTCTACGACCCTGAGATCTGGTTCGGCGCCTGCCGCTACCACTCAGGCGTCAGGGGCCACCCCAAGCCTTGACCGCGCCATGGAAAACTACCAGAAAGCCTACCAGGCCTACGTAGAACTGTCACAGCAAGGCAGTGGTGCTGACCAGGCCAAGCTTAATCAGGCAATCAACAATTTAAACAAAGCCAAGCAGCAGGTCGAAAACGCCCGAGGGCGCTGATCTTTTCACGGGCACAACCTGCTCTGCCCACCAGTCATCCAAACACCTGCCCCAAAACCTGGGGCAGGTGTTTTGTTCTCTCTTCAGACAAAGGTTGAAAGAATCGGCAGTCTGAATTAAACTTGCAGCATGGATCAATCAACGAGGAAAATTAACAGCCGATTGCCATCATGGCGAGAAGCGGCCGGTGGTTTTGCTTTCTTTTTCTTTCTGCTTTTTCTTCCGGTGATCACTGCATGGCTGTCTTGTGCCTCGATCCAGGAAAACCTCGAAAAAGACATGCAGCAGCAGAGCCTCGACGAGATGGCCGAAATGACTGCCCACATGGCCCGCCTGGCCAACCCCGAAACCTACTTTCAGGAATCGCTGCGCCGTCTGAACGACTCATTTCGCTGGGCCTCAGAAACATCTGAAATCAAGCGGTTCTCAACCCCGGAGGTTCTGGAACTGCATCTTTTTGACCACGATGGGAACCGATTGCCCTGGCCAGCCGGCGAAGTTCTGCTCAAACGCAAAATGTCAGAAGACTATCTGCGCGTTCTTCGCAAAGTGAATGAAAATCACAGCATGTCATTAAACAAGCATGATCAGAGCCTTGCCACTAATTTTTCCGGCAATAGCGCCACCGTCAGCAGCCTGGCCCGCAGTCCTGAGACTCTGGTGAACTTTCAGGGCATTGGTCTGCGCAAATATGGCGCCTGGTTCGAAACTCGCCTTCCGGGCGGCAAAGAAGGCAACCTGGTCGCCTGGCTGAACCCAGACCGGATAACCCGCTATGACCTTGCCGAGCAGGCGATTCACAAGATACAAAGTCTTGCAGGCCATGAATACCGTTTTGCCTGGATCGACCTCAACAATACCAGCAAAAACAATTGTTCCGGCCCTTTGCGCTTTAGAGAAACCGGCCTGAGACTTCTGGCCGCCGAAGGGCTGAAATCAGGCTTCAAACTGGTTGATGAGCTATTTTCGATTAACGACACACCCGAAGGAATACGGCTGGTATGTTCGCGGTATTTGCCGCCATCACCTCCGGTTCTTGATAATTTTTTCAACCTGCTGCGCATTGTAGTGCCTGTAATTTTGCTTTTTCTTTTCTGGAAAGCAATTTTTCGGGTCAGATTTGACCTTTCTGCCAGTTTGCAGTTTCTGCTGATTTTCGGCTTTACTGCCACCACCGGGGTAGTCATTCTGCTGGTCGCCTCGATGGCTTACCAGTATGAAAAACAGAATTCTCTGGTGGCTGATTACAAGCAGGGAGCGGTCGAAATTCTTGAAAAGATCGATCGCAACTTCAGCGCATCTTATGGCGATCTTTTGCATCAATATCGGCATCTAAATTCGCTCTTGAGCGAACCGGGGGCGAACCCGGCCAAAATTCTCGCCCCCCTGGCACTTGCTTTTCAGGAAGAAAATCTTGCCTTCGCCGGCTACACTGACCGTTCAGGCAACTTCCTATTCAAGGCACCTGCATCTGATGGCAACAGTCCATCAGACACCATCGAAAGCAAGTATGCCAACCTGATTGGCGGCATTTCGACGCAGGTAATCCGCACCTACAACTCGTCGCGTATGCCTGGCAACACTTACAGTGAAAGCGACCCTGTCGGGATGCGCGGTCTTTCGAGTCGCCCTGTTGAAGGTCTGCTCGGCAATCGCTCAACACTGCAGAATATCTCGTTTGATGGTGACGAAACCCTGACCTTCATGGACCTGACCCTTGACAGCAATGATACGGCTTCAGGCTGTCTGTTCATTGTGCATGAACCGCGAAAACTTCAGCTGAAGTATCTGAATCTGACCGGGCAGAGCATTGCCCGCAGCACCGGCTTTGATCTCGCGGCTTTTCCGAAGCAGCACATCGAAAAGAACGCCTATTTTCCACGTTTTTCTTACACTTCTGAACTGCCACTCTGGAAACTTCACGATCTGGTTAACCAGACCCAGGTTTCCAGTTTCAAACTCGGTCGAATTGACGACCGTGAAGTGCTGGTGGCGGCAATTGCCGGTCATAATCTTAAAAGCTACAACCTTTTTCTGATCATGCCTTTTAACCAGATACGTCGCGAAGCTGGCCGTCTCTCAGGCATTTTTCTGACCGCCACCATCATGTCACTGCTATTCATCATGGTACTCAGCCTGGTTCTGGTGAAATCACTGATTAACCCAGTATCAATGCTTGCGGCCAATGCCACGGCACTGAAAAATTCGAAATGTGAAATGACTGAAACTGTAGTTTTTTCAGAGGCAAACGAGCTTGAAAGCATTTCCACAGGCCTGACAGACCTGATCATTAAAGTTCGCGAGTTCAATGAAGGCCGTTCGGTCAAACGCCATCTGTTGCCACCAGCGGCTTTGCAGAGCGGATCGCTGATCCTCGACGGTTTCCAGGTCACCAATTCTCGCGACGAGAAAGAAATCTATCATTTTGCCCCTATCGAAGAGAACCTGGTATTCGCATTTCTGATGCGCACCGACCTTACCGGCATTGAAGCATCGCTGACGCTTTCGATGGCCCGCATGGCGGTCAGACTGATCACTGAAGAACTGAATGTTCATTCCGCATACCATTGCATCAAGGATCTTGAAGAATATTTTCGTATCAACCTGCGTCGCAAGCTGAACGGCGACTTTATCGCCATACTGATTAATCACGCTGAGAATAAGCTTTTCTATGCCGGCTGCGGCAAAATCAAGCTGGTAACCATCGACAGTAGTTCAGGTAAGTTTTCGACACTGCTGCTGCCCGACTGCGAGCCCGGAAGCAGCAAATTTCACGAATATGGCAATCAGGAAACGCCTTTTACACCTGGTATGATCGCCTTTGCGGTTTCGCCGGTTTTCTCAGATATCTGTTGCCGCAGGTTGCCTGAGCTGGTTCCGGTAATTATCAGCAGAAGTCAGGCGGGCGCCTCACTGCGCGAAACAATGCAGAGCCAGGTTGAGGAAGCGTGCCAGGGCAATCTTTTTGAATCTGCCAGCCTGATAATCGCTCAACACCTGCCGGCCGACGGGGGCAAATCATGAAAAGAATCTTCAACTTATGCCGGGGCGCTCTCTATTCATTCTTCGGCAACAAAGTCATCAGATGGATTCTGCTGATAACGCTGACCTGGGGTGTTCCTGCCACTATTTTCTGGGTTGGTCTGCACCTGTTCGTCGCGGATCGTCTGGCGCGAAATACCTCGACAATCGCAGAAGAGATCGAACGAAACCTCGACAATTACGTCTACAACAGTCTGCCGGCCCGTTATCTCCACCCAAAATTCAACGGTCTCTTCAAGCAATTGAAAGGTCTACCATCAAACAACGAAGGACTCGAAAAAATTCTCGCCGGGTTTAACAAACAATGGCGACCAGGCCTGGTTGAGGTCTACCTGTTCAACGGCGAAGGCAAAATCTTTCCGATTAGCGGCGCCCGGCCAGAACACGAACTGTTTTTTTCCCTGGCCAATTCAGACTATGAGAGTGGCCCTATCCCACCATCAGCACTAAGTCAGGTCGGCACCATTTTCCCGGCACCTGATTTAATGCTCGCCCGCATACGCGACCAGCGCGATAAAGTCATCGAACTCGGCAATCCTGACCGCTATTCACTATGCTATTTCGATTTCGACAGATCAATCAAGAATCGCTTTGTTGCCGGCATTATGGCTTTTGTTCACTTCAGGCAGTTGCAGCATGCAGACATTCTCACCAATACAGTTACCGCTGACAACCCGAACAATTACGGTTTTATCAGCCGCGATTCAATTAAACTTCCGACGGTTCTCGAAGGCTTCGACGCAGAAAACCTCAAAGCCTACTACGAGCAATACCCCACAAGCACTTTTCCGATGAACGGCAAATTGATCAGCATAAAACGGATCGACGAATACACGCTTCTGATCGGCGCCGATGCCATTCCAGGTGCACCGGCGGCACTTCTGGCCGTTCTTTTTCTGTTCTTTTTGCTCGCCAGTATTATGTTTTTACGGTTGAGTTATCGAGTCATGGTTCTGCAGATTCGTTACCAGCACAACGTCAGACAGAGACTGACCGGCTTGTTCGCCCTTTCTTACGCCCTGCCTCTTATTGCGGCAGGCTTTCTTTCGGTTCAGTATCTTCGGGAATTGAGACATTCGCTGGTTCTCGAAGAAAAACACAGCAACTATCGCCGGCTTTCTGAAATCGATGCCGGGTTTACCCGTTTTGTAACGGCCAAGCTCCTCGAATTCAGAGCTTTTTCGCAGGAACTGCGAGCTAAAATCACCTCTCCTGATGAGATGATCAAGCGTCTGAAGCTGCAATACACTGATTTTGTCGCCGACAATATCCACATGGTCTCATCCGAGTCAGCGATGATTTATTCGACTGACCTGATGACCGCTGAAGTCAGACGACATTACAACAAAACCCGGCCCGAACAGCAGAAGATTCTCGAAAGCTGGAAACTTCGCCTTGCCACCATTACCAACCGGCACATCAAGGCACTCTTTGATGGTGGCGGGCCTGATGGTCTGCCTGTCGAACCCGAAAAGTCAGAAGGATATAAAGGCTTTGAGAAGCTCTTTTCGAGCACCGCTATGGCCGCCATGGATTTCTACAACCGCTCTCAGGGCATCACCACGCCGGTCAGGCGCTCCAGTTCAAATCTGGTGGTTGACGCAATCATCGAATCGAATACCCAGACCCTTTTTCAGTCGGCCCGCACCAACATTTCCCGCTTCACCAACCTTCAGGGGCTTGATGAAATCTTTCTCGGGTTTCTCGATGTCCTGCCTGGGCCAGCCGGTGAAGCCTGGTATGCTTATGCAATGCTTGTCGATCTCGCAAATTTCGAGCGGCAATATTTCGAAAAACTCTTTGGTGATCTGCGCTCCCGCAGTGAAATAATGAACAGGGTCTTTCCTGAAGAAGATATCAGAGCCGTTTCAATGCATCAGTACGCGGCAAACTTCCCGTCTGTGCTTGAATTCAAGAATTTTGAGGCCATCATCAGGCGCAGTAACAATGACTTTAAAACCTTTACCCAGATGATGAAAATTGACGGGCGTGATTGTTATGTCAGCATCCTGCGCGGTTCATATCTCAAACATTACCTGTTGATCCGCGTTTCGCCCCTCGACAATCTTGACCGGCTGTTTCGCAAACGCGTCAGTATCGTGGTAATCATTTTTACAGTGATTCTGGTAATGGGCCTGGCACTGGCAAGACTGCTGACCCGACTGCTTATTCTGCCAATCAGCGACATTATGACCGGCGTCAAAGCTCTGGCCGAAAGAAATTACCAGCACCGCATTCCCGTCAGATCGGCAAATGAATTCGGAGTTCTCGCCGAGGCTTTCAATGAATCAGCCGAAATCCTTAAAAACCTGACCATTTCAGAAAAAATCCGGCGGCAGCTCTATCCTGATCTTGAATTCCGCTGCGGCAGTTATCTGATTTCCACAGCCAACGCCAATTCTCGCATTATTCTCAGCGATTTTTTCGATTTCATTCCCCTGAAACAAGGCACCTATGCCATAATTATCGCCGAAGTTTCCGGAAACGACATCTCGGCCGCCTATCTGACGGCGATGCTCAAGACATCTTTTACGCTGCTTTGCCCGAGCTTTCCCTTCAGCCCCGAACTGATTCTTGAAAAGCTCAACCAGATCTTTCTGCCCTACTACCAGAAGGGTCACATGACCACCTGCATGATCGGCATAATCGACCCGACCAACGATGTTATGATTTGTGCCAATGCCGGGCAGTCTTACCCAATCAGCATCGCCGAAAAAACCGGCGAAAAAATGTTCGTCAGTTTGCCGTCTGCGCCACTCGGAATAAGCGCTGAGACCAAGTTCCGCAAGCACGAAATAAGCCTCGACAAACAGATGGTCATTCTCTACTCAGACGGGGCCGTCAATCTTCTCGACCGGAACGGCGAGAAACTCGGGCACGAGGCCTTTCTCGAACTGGTTGAACAGGGTCTTAAATCAGATCACCGCAACCCGGCCGAAGAAATCCTCAGAAGACTCAATCAGGTATCGATGCATCTGCCATGGCGCGACGACATCACCATCATGTGCATTCAGAACCGCATCTGATCATTTTCCCCGACTGACGAACCCCTGCAGATAAACGATGGCCTTTCGGGCCATGGCCTTGTCTGATTCAGCTGCGATCCGGAAAAATTCGCGTAACGGCTCAATATAAACAGGATTTTTCTGATACGACATCGCCAGAATGGTTTTACTGCGCACTTCAAGCGCATCATCGTGCAGCATTTTTTTGAGCAGTTCCTCGACCGCATTGCCTTTCATACGCGACAGCACAAATACTCCGCCCACCTTGATCTTTTCGTCAGACTGGTCGGGCAGGTTCTTGAAGGCCTGCAAGATTTTGACCGCCCCGAAACCGAGAAGGGCAGTACGAGCCGCCTGGGCCAGAATTGGCGTTTCTGCCTGCAGAAACGGGCAAAGATGCAGAACCGCCGCCGGTTTTTTAGAGTTTTCAAGGCCATTGATTGCTGCGAGTGCCACACGTTCGTCGTCATGATAGAGAAGGCTGGCAAGAGTATCGATAACGGCAGGGTCGCCATAATGACCGATTTCGCGGGCCACCAATGCCAGGCGAAGCGGTTCTGGTCTTGTCATGATGTATTCGATGAGATGCGGAATATGGGCGCCGTTCTTCATCGCAAAAAGTTCGCGCAGCTCGCCATCGGTAATGGCCAGCATTTTGAGTTTGCCGATCAGGTCATCACGCAATGCTTCATCTGAAAGGTCTATGCTAACATCTGAAGTGTTAAAATCAGGTTCCGCATCTTTATAACTGCCAGATGAACTGCCGGCAGTGCCTCGCGCCGACGAATAAGCATCAGAACGACGATATTGCGGGGCAATTCGCCCCTGCAGAGCTTTGCGACTCAGATTGCCCCAGAGCACATCAAGTTCAGGGTCAGCCTGAACGCTCGGGCGCCTTTCAGGTCTGGTAAGTTCACGAATGCGCTCGATTTCGGCCTGATGCTTGGCGGTAATACTGTCATAAACCGGTGCTGCAGCAGGTTGCACCGCCGGCTTTCTCGGTGGATAAACTGCCGGAGCCGCCGGTTCTGAATCTCTGGTCTCTTCGGGTTCTTCGTCAGCATCTTTCGGCCTGGCAACCGTTTTAACTTTGCGAACTACCTTAACAACCTTTTTGGTGACCGGGTTCGCTGGCTTAGTTTCAGAAGTTGCGCCTTCGCCAGCCGCGACAGACGGGGCGTCAGGTTTAACCGCAGCAGAGAGGGCCTGAGCAGTTGTCGGCGTCGATTTATCAACAGCAGGGCCTGAAACAGCCGCAGCAGCACCGGGTTGAGAATCGGGCGACGCCGGCGCGGTTTCTGGGTTGGCAGCAGTTGCCGTGCCTTGACCCGCAAGATCGAGATTCAATTCAACAAGTTGCGCAGCCTTCTGCTTCTTTTTCTTCTGTATCACAGCGACGACGGGCAAAGCGACCACGAGAAGCAGAACATACCAGAATCTCTTGAGCATCCCGATGTAATAGGCTCCGGCAGCGCCGGGGTATGGTATTTTCGCCGTCCTGGCTTTGCCATAAAAAGTAACGGCTTTGCCCATATCAGGCTTTTTGCTTTTTTCCCAGTAAAGACCCTGGGCGTAATTGGCCAGCGAACTGCTGTTATCACGGGACCCGAGAACTCTTGCCACGCGATTGACAACGTTCCAGTCAGGTTTGTCGATTTTTATCAGGGCCTCAACATAAATTGCCAGCAGCTCAGTATTCTCGACAACCGCGTCCTCGAATTCCTGGAGTTCGGCGATCACTTCCTGGTGCTTGCCTGCCTTGGAAAGACCATTTACCTTGCCAAGCAGCACATTCGGGTCTGCGCTCAGGGCCGGCTTGGCTGCCGCTTCTTCGCCTTCGCCTTCGCCTTCGCCAGCCGCGTCTGGTTCGGCTGCGGCATCGGCACTATCGGCAGGCTGGTCAGCTGCGGGTTCGGCGGCGACGGTGTCAGAAGCTGCTACTTCACCGGCGCCATCTGCGGTTGCTGAGGCAGCAGCAGCGTCAGGCAAGGGTTCTGAACCGGCAGGCACATCGGCGGTGTCTGCAACCGGTGCGTCGTCAAGAATAAGGTCGTCGTCCTGGGCAGCAAGGTGATGGTACTGCATGAACGGCATAATTGCCATCCAGAGCAGAAACAGCCAAAATGCCCTTTTTTCACGTTTATGTAACATTTTCAGTCTCGAAGTCTCGGCCTGGTTTTTGTCTTGCCATGCACGGTTTCGTGCAGGTATCTGATCTCTTCAGCTAACTTTTTTTCAGTGACTTTGATATTGCATGGCGGGCAAGTCTGCGACGATTTGTCGCGCCATGGGTAGCCATCTTTATTGGAAGCAGCCTTCGCAGCTTTTTCGGCAGCGTCACGTAATTCATCGCGCTTCATCTGCGCGAGTTCACGCTGGTAAAATCTGGTATCCTGGGGAGGGGCCTGGCGACAACCTGCCATAAAAATAGCCGCAACCGCCACGCAGAGCAGCAGCACCCGGTTAGTCCGTCTTGTCGATACCATGCAAAGTTTCCCTTAAAATCAGCCAGAATTTGGCTATCTAATCGGGAAACATCACAATTTTGTTTATAGTACTGCCGGATATATTTTTAAAATTACTGAATCATGCCAAAACAATGGTGAATCGATTCAACGGCCCGGCCCGTCAGATTGAATTGTATTCATGCAGTTATCAGCAACCGCAACTCTGCTAACTGACGACCTGAGCACCATGCGACTTGCGGTTGCTTATTTTAAGCCGCGAATTGTCGAGCAGAACCTTGGTATCAGCAGGTACTGACTCGGTCAGCCAGACATTACCGCCGATAACTGAATTTTCGCCAATAATGGTCTCGCCACCGAGAATGGTGGCGCCGGCATAAATAACCACAGAATCACCGATGGTCGGGTGTCGGCGGGCAGCGCGGATAATTTTGCCATTTTTATCGCGTGGAAAATTCAAGGCCCCAAGGGTCACGCCCTGATAGAGGGTCACATCGTTGCCAATCACCGTCGTCTCACCGATAACAACACCGGTTCCATGGTCGATAAAAAAACTGCGGCCAATCGTAGCACCAGGGTGAATATCAACACCAGTGCGTGAATGCGCCCATTCTGACATGATGCGCGGTATCAACCGCAGACCATAGCGGTAAAAGAAATGGGCCACCCGATGCACAGCCACAGCCTCCAGGCCTGGGTAGCTGAAAATTATCTCGTCAAAATCGACGGCGGCCGGGTCATTCTTGAAAGCGGCCTTTACATCAAGGTTCAGTGCTTCGCGCAGTTCAGGAACATACTCAAGAAACTGAAAAACCAGTTGTTCAGCGGCCCGTTCACAGTTGCCACATGGGGAGCAGGCTTTCTGGCAACC
This sequence comes from Candidatus Rifleibacterium sp., assembly GCA_035352635.1. Classification (GTDB taxonomy): domain Bacteria; phylum Muiribacteriota; class Ozemobacteria; order Ozemobacterales; family Ozemobacteraceae; genus Rifleibacterium. The sequence continues at coordinate 13,556 of DAOPYA010000023.1, read as the reverse complement.
GTGAATCAGTTCACGGTGTATCTGGGGTCGAAGTTCCTCATAAACCCTCGCAACCCGATAGCCAATGCGCATCTCGATAGAATCGAATGACATTTCCGAATGACCGAAGTAACCGGGAAAAAGCAGCATGAAAATATCACTGATGACACGGTAGAGAACATCTTTATCGGGAAGCGGGCTGCTGTCAAAGTGCTGAACTTCTTTAGCTTCGTCTCTGACTGAGCGGATAATACCTTGAACGGCAAGATGCAGACGTTTTTTTCGCATAAGTGTCTCCTGACAAGAATATATACGAGAATGCCGCTTAAGGTGAAAGCTAATTTTCAGCAATTTTTCTTGCTCAAAAGGCAAATTGGTTTATAATCTGATTAAGACAGTTACTTATTAAAGGATGTTGCAATAATTATGGACGAACTCGACATCTGCATGTGCAAATCTGCCACCATTACCCACGATACCAACCTCGACAAGCATTTTGCCAGCAACGCGGTCGGGCATTGTGACCTGTTCGAAATTCAGCTTTACAAAGAATTCTGGAACAGCCTTCAGGACAGCGAAAACACCATTTTTAACTCAACCATCGAACAGCTGGTCAACAGTACCGTTAACCCATGACGGCGGCGGCCCCTCAGCGGCAGAGCGCCATCAAATCACTTCGTGACGCGCTCGCCGGCGGTTACCCTGTAATCGCCATCGAAACCTGGGAAGAAGACGCGACCCTCAACACCCTGAACAGTTTTTACACCAGTGCCTTTCAGGGGCGTGGCGTCTACCAGACCTGGGATCTCCAAACCGGCCTTTGCGATACTGGCACGGGCAGCGTCAGCCAGTTAAATGCCATTGAAGCTCTCGACCAGATTCAGCTGATCGACAAACCCGGATTTTTCATTTTCAAAGATCTTTCGAGTCGTCTCGACGACCCTGAAATAAGCCGGCGAATCCGTAATATTCATTTCAGTTTTCGCGGCCAGAACCGTTTTTTGCTGCTGACCAGTTCAGAATTTTTTGTTCCGCCCGAACTTCGCAAAGATATTTTTCTGATCAATTACCTGCTTCCCGACCCCCAGGAAATAGCCGCACTGGTCGATGAACATCTGCAGGCCGCGGCACGTCGTGGCACCATAGTCGAGCTTTCAGCCACCCAGCAGGAACAAATTGTCGCATCTCTTAAGGGGTTTACCGGCGCCGAGATGAAATACGCGCTGAACAAGGTCTGCTGGGGTCGAAAAACCATCGGCAGCGACATTATTCCGCTGCTGCACGACGAAAAAGAGCAACTGGCACGCAAAGACGGGGTTCTTGAATACGTGCGAGGCAGCGAGTCTATTGCTGATGTCGGCGGCCTTGAGAACCTCAAGGCATGGCTTGAAAAGCGCCGCAAACTCTTTACTCCCGAGGCGGCTCTGGCTGGCATTCGCCCACCCCGCGGTCTTTTGATGATGGGCATTTCAGGCTGCGGCAAATCTCTGTCGGTTAAGGCAATCAGCGCTCTCTGGGGCCTGCCGCTTTTCAGGCTCGACATGAACAAGGTTTATTCGGGCAATTATGGAACTCCTGAAGGCACTTTTCACCGTGCGATCAAAAACATCGAGGGAGTTGCTCCGGCCATTCTCTGGATCGACGAAATCGAAGGCGGTATCAGCAGCAACACAGCGAAAGACGGTGGCACCGGCTCGCACATTTTTTCGGCCTTTCTGACCTGGATGCAGGAAAAGTCAGCCGACGTCTTTGTGGCGGCAACTGCCAACCGCATCGACCTGCTGCCAGCTGAAATCATTCGAAAAGGCCGCTTTGACCAGGTCTTTTTCATCGACCTGCCCAATGACAGCGAACGCGAACAGATTTTCAAAGTTCACCTTAGCCGCCGTGGTAACTGCCTTGATGAATTCGACCTGCCCCTGCTCAGCGTTGCCACAGAATTCTGGAACGGCGCCGAAATCGAACACGTCGTTGAAGCCGCCATGATTGAAGCCTTTCACCGTGGCACCCCACTCTCACAAGATGACCTTTACACGATCATTCGCAGCACCGTGCCGTTATCACGCACCATGTCTGAGCAGATCAAGTTCATCAAGGGCTGGGCGAGCGAACGTGCCGTCTCGGCATCGATTGCCGACAAATAACTGCTGCCCAATAGCGGGCTTTATCTTCACCTGATTGAACCCGTGCTTTGTGGCGCCAGAGTGCAAAGGTTCATTGTCAAATTTTTATTGACAAAGCGCTAAAGTTAGACTAATCTAAATTTGTTAGACAAATCTAATTTATTGCGAGGCGGCTAATGGTCAGAACAACTTCAAGTCTTGCCGATCTGCCCGAAGGCAGCATTGGCACTATTCGCGACATAGACGCACTTTCACCCACCGCCCGACGCCTTCTCGACATGGGCTTCGTGCCGGGCACGGTAATCAGAGCCATAAAGCGGGCGCCAATGGGCGACCCGACCACTTATGAAATTCGCGGTTACCAGGTCGGTCTGCGCCGCTCTGAATCATCATTGATCAATGTCGAGATCAAACCAGATGTCAGATAAAGCAGATATCGGCAGCAGCCGCAATGTTTATCTGGTGGGCAACCCGAATTGCGGCAAAACCAGCCTGTTCAATGCCCTCACCGGTGAACGCCGCCAGGTTGGCAACTGGCCAGGTGTCACGGTGCAAAAAATTGAGGGTGTCACCCGGGTTGGTGATCTGAGCCTGCTTATCAACGACCTGCCCGGCACATATTCTTTGACCCCGGCCACTCCCGAAGAAGAAGTCGTGCTTAAAACTCTTGACGAAGCAGCTTCTGGGGTTATCATCAACGTCGTCGATATCGCCAACTTTGAACGCAACCTTTTTCTGACCACGCAATTGCTTGAACTGGGCGTCAACCCGGTCATCAGTCTGAACTGCTTCGATTCTTTTACCCGGGCCGGTGGCAGCATCGATTTGCTGAAGTTTACTTCGTTTACTGCTCTGCATGCTTTTCCGACAGTCGCCCGAACTGGCGAAGGCGTTAACTCGCTGATCGAGCACCTTGCCCGCCCGGATTCACTGGCAGCCGATTGTTGCGCCAATCTTCTTGCCCTGCCCGAAACCTGGAAAACTGCCGCCGATGAAGTGCTTGTCAGGCAAAACCTCAGATGGGAAAACGCAACCCCGCTGCAGAAATATGACGCTTTGCGCGAATTGATCAGCCTGAAGCCGCTCGAATCTTCCCCCGAAGTTCAGGACATTCGCCGCCGCCTGGCCACTCAGCTCAGCATCGGCCGCGAAAAACCGTTAAAGGTCATCGACCTCGCCTGCGAACTTGCTTCTGATCGCTATCGCCGCATTGAAAAACTTATCGCTGCCTGCGCCCAGATACCTGGCAAGAACATCCCGGCCTGGCAGGAAAAACTCGACGGCCTGATGACTCACCGCTTTCTCGCTCTGCCCATTTTTGCCCTGCTGATGGCCTGGGTTTTTTATACCACTTTTTCGCTCGGCGAAATACCCATGGGCTGGATGCACGCACTGCTCGATTGGGCCGGCGATTTTGTTAAAGCCCATCTGCAACCCGGATTATTGCGCGAATTAATAACCGAAGGCATCATTCACGGGGTTGGTGGGGTTCTGGTGTTCATTCCAAATATTCTGATACTTTTCTTCTGGATCGCCATTCTCGAAGATTCTGGCTACATGTCACGCGCCGCTTTTATAATGGATCGGATAATGAACGGCATCGGCCTGCACGGCCGGGCTTTTATACCCATGATCATGGGTCTGGGATGCAACGTGCCGGCGGTACTGGCAACCCGCATTATCGACAACCGTTTTCAGCGTTTGCTGACCATGCTGCTCATACCGCTGGTCACCTGTGCAGCCCGATTGCCGGTTCTGGTCTTGCTGTGTGGCACTTTTTTTCCTGAAAACCCAAGTATCTGGATGTTCAGTCTGTTTTTTGTCAATCTCATTGTGCTGGTTTTTCTGGGTCATCTGACCAGTATTCTTTTCAGGTCATCAGACAACAGCCCTTTTCTGCTCGAAATGCCCCCCTATCGCCTGCCAACCCCCGCAAGCGTTCTGCACATGCTGCACGAAAAGGCGATGCATTTCATCGAAAAAGCCGGCACCGTCATCCTGGCCGGCGCAATTTTGATCTGGGTTCTCTCGGTGTTTCCGCGTGAAGTGCCCCTCAGCTTCGATTACCAGGCCGAACTTGCGGTGCTGAACAGTCAACCGGCGGGCGCCACAACTGCCGGCCAGATAGCAGCCCTGCAGCACCGTCGCGAAATCGAGCAGATGGAGGGCCGCTACATGGCCCGCATCGGCAAATTTCTGCACCCGGTTATGGCACCGCTTGGATTCAGCTGGCGCGAAACCGTCTCGCTGATTCCGGGCTTTCTTGCCAAGGAATCGGTGGTCTCAACGCTCACGGTTCTCTATCTGCCATACGACGACGATCTCGGGGTCGGCATGCGAAAAACCGGCATGACGCCATTGGTAGCCTTTGTTTTTATGTTGTTCACCCTGCTCTATATACCCTGTATCGCAACTCTTGGGGTCGTATGGCGGGAAAGCGGTTCGACCAGATTCACTGCCCTGGCAATGCTGGTCTACCTTGCGATTGCTTACCTGGTCAGCTATGCCGCTCTAAAAATTGGCGAAACCATTAACAGTCAGACATCAGCTGTTGAGACAATCACTATCATACTGGCCGCTTGCGGCGCTGGCTGGTATCTGCTACGCTGCCTGCTTAACGCTTTTGTTGGTCGCAAATGCAAAACCTGCACCAGCTGCAGCGCCTGCCCGAACAAAAGCAGCAACTGCTCCGGAGGTTGATATGAAAAAACGCGTTTCTGGCGCTCTTGAATCTTATCTCGAGCAGATAGCAGAGCTGCAACGGCAATTCGGCTCAGTTCGCACCTCTGACCTGGCTGAACGCATGGGTTGCCGGCGCTCATCGGTGACTTCGGCCCTGCAGCGCCTTGCCGAAAGCGGGCTGATCAACTACCAGGCCTATCGGCCGGTAACTCTCACCCCAGAAGGTGAAAACACCATCAGGGCGTTGAACCGTTTTCATCGCACCCTGGCGAAATTTCTTGGTGAAATACTGGCTTTTCCGGAAGAATTTGCACAGCAGGAAGCCTGTCGGCTGGAACACCGCGTCAGTGCGGCCACTATTGAGAGAATGCAGGCCTATCTTGATTTTGAAAATATCAGGGTCTGCGAACACAACATTTCAGGGAAACCGTGCAATAAAATCAGCAGAAGTCGCGAAGCTTTTACGAAGTTCCTCGGTGAGCGTTGAAAGATCCTCTTTAAGAAAAATCGGGCCAACCCGATCTGTTTTTTTTACTGAACCGACTGATAGAGATTAAAAATTTCAAAAGTCGTGAGATTTTCAAGCAAATCATCCGCTTGCTGTTCCATCCAGCAGAGGAAACTTTCATCCATCATCAACTCAGTAATACCTACCATCCCTGGGTGAACCATTTGCCGTCCTCCTTGTAATTTTCTACAAAAGATTCATCGGCGAAATAATAAGAATGATTAACCATTTTTTTATTTATTTTTTGTAACATGTTGAACGCTGAAGGAGTTTTGCCTTAGAATAGCCGGAAGGTCTAATATTCAAGGAGGATCAGATGCCGGTAATTACCATTTCGCGTGAGATTGGTGCATCTGGAACTTTTATCGCTCTCAAAACAGCGGAAGCACTTGGCTACGTCTGTTACGATCAGCAGATAATCAATGAAATTGCCCAAAAAATGGGAAAAAAGGAAGATCAGCTCGAGGATTTCGATCAGTCTACCTATAACCGCATCGGCGTCTTTTTTCAGGAAGCCCTTGCCAGCATTGCCCAGGGTGGCATGGTGTTTCACCCCTTCGGCATTGGCCCCCTCGACTGGGATTCAGCCGAAATTTTCAGCACTTACCCACACAACACCTTTCAGGAAAAAGATTATTACGAAGTCCTGAACCAGGTGATCCGTGAAATCGCCACCAAATCAAAAGCGGTCATACTTGGGCGTGGCGGCAGTCAGATTCTGCGTGATCGCGCTGACGCACTTCACATTCGCGTTGTTGCTGACCATGAAGACCGCCTGAAGCATGTCATGCAGGAACAGAGCCTCGACCGCGAAAAGGCCGAAGAGTTGATCACCCTCAAAGATGCCGCCGCTGCAAATTTTATTTACGATTTTTTCGATACCGACTGGAATGATCCGCACCACTATCATCTGGTTCTCAACACCAGCCGAATCTCGCCAGACAAGTGCATTACCATGATTTTGAACGCTCTGAAAGCCATCGAATAAAATGTCAAAACGATTGTTTGGAATTTTGCTGGTGTTTATCAGCATTACCGCTTTTCATCTCCTCGGAACCCAGCCAGAAACCATGCCCGTCTGGTATGGCAGCATTTCGCAGAAGGTTTTTTCAGACCCGGTTGCTGCGGCTGACCGGTATGTTTTTCTTGGCGGCGACAAGGGCAAGCACGTCTTTCAGCTTTATGAAATCGATAATAGCGGGCGCCTGACCGCCGAATCGGTCAAGATGAGTTACCTGCCCTACCCTCCGCTCGTCGATGGCAATATGGTTATTCTGGCCGACTCTGCCAAAATGATCAGGGGTTTTTCGGTTCCTGGTCTGAAGATTGCCTGGGAAGCCGGCGCCATAGACTCTTTTAAAGTGCCGCCGGTCAAGGTCGGCAACGGGCGCGTCATCGTGCAATCGACCGCGAATGCGCTCTTCTGCCTCGACACCCAGACTGGCCAGCCGGTCTGGGAAAAATCCTTCACCGACAGCATTGTTAATTACAGTGCCGGCCGGGTGATCATATGCATTCACGGCTTAAATGACCAGAAGAACACCAGATGGAAGGTCTCGGCGCTCAACCCTGAAGACGGGGCACTTCTCTGGTCGACTGAAGCAAACATGAGCCAGGATACACCGCTGTTTGTGCAGAATGTCTGCGTTCTGGCAAGTTTTGACGGCGAGATTATGATTCTCGACCAGGAAACCGGCACAGTATTGTATCGTAACCAGGCCAAGGGCCTTAAAGCAGCCCAGATACTTGATGAAACTTTGATCATGATGGCTTCTGGCGGTTCAAGAATTGTTTGCATGTCGCTGATGACAGGCAATTCATGGTCTACTACCATGCAGGCCGGCTTTACCGGAGCTGCCAAATATGGCGACCGCCTGCTGCTGCTTGATAAGAAGAACCTGCGCTGCGTCGATGTCAATTCGGGTGCGCAGGCATGGCGGCGTGAACTCGATGAAGTTTACAACGCCTTTCCGCATCGCCGGGGTATTTTTGTAACCCACAAAGATTCATTCTTTTCGCGAAAAACTTTTGGCAGTTACATTGAAACCGGGTCATCGCTCAGTCTATGGTCGGTAAGCGGCCGCAGCCTGTTCATGCGCCCGCTGGTAACCGACAACGGCGACCTGCTTGTTGCTTATGACGGTACCTACAGCCTGATCGCGAAACCGACCACCCCACTGGCCGCAGCCTTAAACGCTTCTGACACCAATGGTATCGATGATCCGACCAGCAAAAATATCAAGTTCTGGAAAGATGATCAGGCCGTCAGCCCTGGCAGCAATACTGCCACCGTGACTTCGATAACGCCACCGGTTCAGGGCGAACCGGCATCAAGCACTCTGACTCCAACTTCTGACCCGATTGAACCAAAAGCATCATCAGAAAATCTGCTTGACGACGGATGGAAGAAAAGCAACTGAGCGCCCCCCCGCGAAAGCTCTGTTCAAGCCCCTCTGGCCCGTTTGCCAGAGGGGCTTTTTAATGTTATCATGTAAGACTCTCTTCAGTCTCAGGAGGTAAAATGAATAAAAAACTCTATACAGGTTTTGATATAGGATCAGTCAGCATAAATGCGGTAGTCTGTGATTCCGATGGTAATTTTGTTGAAGAAATGCCATACCACCGGCATTTTGGCCGCACTCTTGAACTTTGCGCCCACATTCTCGGGCAGATAGAAGAAAAATATGGCCGCGATAACATAGCCGGGGTTGCCTTCACCGGCACCCATGGCAAATCAATTGCCGCCGAACTGAAAACATATTTCGAAATTGAAACCACCGCCCAGACACGCGGTCTGTTCGCCCTGATGCCGGAAGCCCGCACCGCCATTTCGATTGGCGGCCATGATTCGGCTCTTCTGGTGCTCACCCCGACCGAAAAAACCTTCATCCTTGATGATTTTAAGCTGAACGAAGCCTGTGCCGCCGGCACTGGCAGCTTTATCGATCAGCAGGCTGAGCGCATTTTTTCAGATGTTGAAGAATTCAACTCGATCAGCGACCCGCAAAAGCGCATGGAATCAATATTGATGCGCTTCATGGAAGAAGGGCGCAAATCAGACTGCCCGGCGAGCGTTGCCTGCCGCTGCACTGTTTTCACCAAGTCAGACATGATTCACCTGCAGAACAAAGGTATTCCGATTCGTCACATCATCAGCGGGCTGCACGAAGGGGTTGCCAAAAACTACAAATCAACGCTCATCAATAACCGCAAACTGCAGGCCCCGGTCGCCTTTATCGGCGGCTATGCCTCGAATCTTCTGGCCCGGCAGGCGTTCGAGAACATTCTGGGCCTCAAGGTCAGTGTTCCAGATCATTACACGAGCGTAGGCGCTCTGGGCGCCGTCCTCAATGCCATCAGCAAGCAGCAGGGCCGGGCGGTAACCGCGGCCCAGATCAACCAGCTCAAAGCCTCAGAAGCCTTTGCTGCGGTTCGCACCGAACCACTGACTCTCAAGCTGCACCCATTCGCCGAATGCGGCAAGGCCGAAGGCCTGCCGGCGGGCGATGAAATATTCGATGTATATATGGGTTACGATATCGGTTCGACGACCACCAAACTCGTTCTGATCACCCCCGAAGGCCGGGTTATTTATAAGCGTTATATTGCTACTGAAGGTCAGCCGGTTGTAGCGATTAAAAAAGCGCTGCGCAACTGTGTCGAAACTATCGATGTTAACCGGGTTAATGTGCTGGGCGTTGGCACTACCGGCTCGGGCCGCGAAGTCGCCAACCTGTTCGTAGGTGCCGACGATGTGGTCAATGAAGTTACGGCGCATGCCCGTGGCACCAGCCATTTTGAACCAGGCGTCGATACGATTTTTGAACTCGGTGGCCAGGACGCAAAATACACGGCACTCGGCAACGGTTATGTCGTCGATTTTCGCATGAACAAAGTCTGCGCGGCTGGCACCGGCAGCTTTCTTGAAGAAACTGCCAACAAACTCGGCATCAATATCGCCGGCGAATACGAAGAAATGGCGATGCGCGCCAAGGCTCCCTACCGCCTCACTGAGCGCTGCACCGTTTACATGGAATCAGATCTGATGTCTTACCTGCAAATGGGTGGCGCGGTTGAAGATCTGCTCGCCGGCCTGTCGCAGGCCGTAGTTCACAACTATCTGAACCGCGTCGTTCAAGATGGCAAGATCGGCAAAAAAATCAGTTTTCAGGGTGGCCCCTCACTGAACAAGTCAGTGGTTGCTGCTTTTGAACGCATTGTCGGCAAACCGATCATCACTCTGCCGCACCGCGAAGTTATGGGCGGCATTGGCGCCGCTCTGCATGCCATGGATGAAATCAAAGCCAGGTTGGCCGCAGGGCAGCCGTTTAAAACAAGGTTCCGTGGCTGGGGTGTCGTTGAGCAGGCTTTTGTCCATGACGAAGAAATCTGCAAACGCAACCCGAACTGCCACAATCAGTGCAAACTGCAGATTTACAAGGTCGGCAACGACGAAGCCATTTATGGCGGCGACTGCGGAATGTATGAATCGCGTCAGCAGTCTGGCAAACGCGCTCCTGATTTCAACCGGGTTCGCCAGGAACTCTATTTCAAGCACATGAAAGGCCTCTATCGTGTGGCCGGCGCACCCGGCACTGCTGAAAAAAGCGGCAAGATTGTCATCGGCATGCCACGCGCCCTCGGGTTTCACCAACTCGGCCTGTTCTGGGCACATCTGCTGACCAGTCTCGGCTACGAAGTCGTCATCAGCCCAGAAACCAACAGCGAAATCGTTGACCGCGGCATATCAGCAATGACCTGCGAAGCCTGTTTCCCGGTTAAGATTTCACATGGGCACGCGGCAACCCTCAAAGATCAGTGCGATTTTCTCTTCATGCCGATGCTCATCGAAATGGAAGGAAACCAGGGCAACAATGCCTTCTATTGCCCCTACGTTGAGGCCAACACCTTTATGCTGATCGCCGCCCTGGGCCTCGATACGAAGAAAGTTATCAAACCGGCCGTCTACTTTAAAAAGGGCAAAATGGATATGCATCTGTCGTTCGCCGGCGAATTCAAACGTCTCGGCCTGCGCTTCAATGATGCTGAATTCAGCAAGGCTTACGACGAAGCCATGGCAGTGCTCAACCAGTTCGACGCCGATATCAAGCGGGTCGGCCAGGAAATCCTCAAAAACCTCGGCGACCGCCGTGCCATCATCGTTATCGGCCGCCCATACAGCGCCTACGATTCCCGCACCAACCTCAATCTTTTTGCCACTTTCAGCCGCCTTGGCGTGCATGCGATTCCCCAGGAATTCCTCGACTTATCTGGAATCGACGTCGAAGCCGAATACCCGAACATGTATTGGGGCTTTGGCAACCGCATTCTTCAGGCCGCCAAGTATATCAACCGCGATACCAGACTGTTCGGTCTCTATCTGACCAGTTTCTCATGCGGCCCCGATTCATTCGTTCTGCATTTCTTCAATCATGAAATGAATCGCACCGGCCGCCCTTATCTCGAACTCGAACTCGATGAACACTCAGCCGGCGCCGGAGTCGAAACCCGCCTGCTCGCTTTTATCGATGCGATCAAGAATCAGCAGCAGATCACCATTCTTTCGCACAAAGATATCAACTTCGTGCCGCGCAAATCGACGGCGCCGCTCACCGAACGCACCCTCTACCTGCCCAAAATGGCCGAAGGAGCACGCTGTCTCGCGGCGGCCTTCAGACACCTTGGCTGCAAAGCCGAAGTCATGCCGACTTACAGCAATGCCGGCCTCGAATTCGGCAAAAAGCATACTTCCGGCAAAGAATGCTTCCCATGCATCGTGACGACCGGCGACATGTTCGACATCATTGACCAGCACATGGCCGAAGGCATGGATGTAAATAACGGCCTGGCTTTCTTCATGCCAGAAACCGAGGGCCCGTGCCGCTTCGGGCAATACACCCGCCTGCATCGCATTCTGCTTGATAAATATAAATATGTGAACGTGCCGATTCTTTCACCCAGCTCAGAAGACAGTTACCGCTTCAGCGGCTATTTCAACGATGACCAGGCGTTGCGCTTCCGGCAACTGGCATGGCAGGCCATCGTTTATTCTGATCTCATCGAAAAAGCCCTGTGGCGCATCAGACCCTATGAAAAACTAAAGGGCACCACCGATAAAGTATTCGAAGACGCTATGAAAGCAGGCATCGATGCGATTGAAGCTGGTGGTGGTCTGGCCGTGATCAGGGCTGCCAAAAAGTCGGCCCGGGCCTTTGCCGCCATCGAACGCAACAATGAGCAGCGACCGTTGATCGGCATCGTCGGCGAAATATTTGTGCGAACCCACAAGGAAAGCAATCAGCAGCTGATCAAGACACTAGAAGACATGGGCTGCGAAACCTACACTTCATCGGTCGCCGAATGGATCGAATACACGACCCACACCAGCATTGAAGAATCAAAAGAAGCATTCAGACGCAAAAAGAGCCTCGGCAACATCGGCGAAACTGCCAAATTCTGGCTGACCGGCAAGTATCAGCGCCTGGTCGCCAGTTTTATCTCACAGCCCTTCTCGCGACTGCTCGACAACCGATTCGATCACTCGACCGAACACATTCTGCACGAAGTCGGCGAGACCTTCTCGAACCACATCAACGGCGAAGCCATTCTCAGCATCGGCGGGGCTCTCGCCTTCGCGAAAGAAGGTTATAATGGCGTTGTCAACTCGATGCCGTTCACCTGCATGCCAAGCACCATCGCCAGCTCAATTCTCAAGGTCCACATGCGAAATCAGGCCCCATTCGTCGACATGGTCTACGATGGCAGCATCCTGCCCAACCGCGAAACCAACCTGGCCACCTTCGTGTTCCAGGCCAGACAAAATCTCGAGAAGAACGGCAGAAAATCCTGACTCCTCAATAAAAGCGAATCTTGACGGCAAAACAAAACGGCACCCATAAAAAGGTGCCGTTTTTGTTTTGCTTCAGCAGGCCCAGTCATTGATAACCGCTTGAATAAAGTTCAGGCAGACAGGCCGGGCAGTTGAGGCAGCCCTACCTTGTGCTTCAAAAGAATCAATGATCGCTCAACTTCTTCTGGCCTGCTTCCCATTCCTGCAAAAAAGGGATCTCGGGAACATCGTTAACAATTACGCCAACACCCATGGCATGAAGTTTCTGGGCATCATGATCGGTCGGCAGACATTCTTGAAGCGGAAACATCTGCATGGCGAGAAACTGGCGTGCGAGGCCGTCGGTTTCGCCCGCCGTGCGCTTCTGGTAATCGCTGGCGTGTAATGCCGCCAGGCCCACCGAATCAAGCATGTGAATGGTCATTGCCAGATGAGCGCCATGCTGTTTTTCAATGGCTCTGATAGAGGTGGCCAGCTCATGGGCTGCGGCCGCCACCTCATAAAATGCAGCAAATCTGAGGCTGCGCATTGCTTTCTTCTGAAAAGCTTTAATCTGACGGCGAACTTCATTCAGGGTCTGGGTTGTCATGATTCCCTTGAAGGCAGTTGGCCTATCTGCGGGAAAAATTGATTTCATGCTTACAAGGTCAGCGGTAACTATCGGTGTGCCGGATCTTTGAAAACGCCGGGCCTGCAAATCGATATACCAGGCCACCGGCAAATTCAGACGCTGCAAAATGGCGATCTTCTTGAAAATAGCGTCTGACTTACCATGGGTCTGGCCTGCATAGTAAGGCATACGGCTCTTATGGCAACGCATTGCCTCGGTCAGGTGTTCATATAACCCGCCCTGGGTCGGGTCAACCAGCCCCCTGTAAAGCTGGTGCAGACGGGGTGACTCGCTTCCATGGGCACGGCTGAAAGCATGCTGCACAATAACCCCTTTAAAATCCTGACGAACCAAAGCCGTGGCCGGTGCCAATTCTATTTTATCAAGAACATTCTCAGCCTTCTCAAGATATAGCTGTTCAACCTCGTCCTGGCCAGACTGATAAGCATCTTTGGCTCCATGCAGGGCTCCGATAAATTCGGCAAAACTGCCCATTTCACGATAATAATCTCTGGTTACGGTCTCTGCCCGCACCAGACCAGCGCAAAACACAGCCACAAACAGCAGCGCCATCACCAAAAATTCAGATGCCGGTTTCCTCATGTTTTCCTCCCGCTCTATTATTTAAAATAATTCTATCAGCTTCATAATCATTGCGCAATCTACGTCAGAAAACCTGAAAACAAGTTCACCCGGGTTTAAAATCTTTGAGGCGGGTATGCAGTCGCTGGTAGAGTTCTGGCAACCATGCAGGCTGTGAAAGATCGGGCGGTGGCTGGCGGCGAAAGTCATGGGGAACCATGA